>JABLXW010000019.1 GCA_013177945.1 Bacillota bacterium | reverse complement strand
GTAGGTTTGGGCATCACCATTATAAAGGGGAGCAGCATGTGTACTCAACCACCTGGGGCAAGCCTGGGTGGTTGTTTTATTTCTCCCAGTTAATCCCAATGTGTCAACCCATATCTAACTTAGCACAGGTTATACCATAGTAACGGTAGTAGCCTTCAAGCTTCAGCCTAAGAAGGCCCATGAGAGCCTTTGCCGGCAGCATGCGATTCGCCTTTATCCATTCCTTCATCCTCTGCACACTTTGCCGGAATTTCTTCCTGCTGGTACGTCTCTTGACCCTGAACTTGCCCTGGTGGCTGGTGCTGCAGTAGTGGGTAAAGCCTAGAAAGTCAAAGGTATCTGGCTTTCGCTTCCCCATTCGTTTGCACCATTGCGCCGCAAAGCGGCCAAAGGGTATTATCTTGGTCTTCTCTTCGGCCACCGATAGGGAGAATTTAGCCAGTCTGGCCCTTAAGGCCCGGTAAAATGCTTCGGCTTCATGTTTGTATTGAAAGCAGCAGATGAAGTCATCGGCATAGCGCACTATATAGGCCTCTCCCCGACAGTGCTTCCGCACCACTTTTTCAAACCACAGGTCAAGAACATAGTGCAGATAGATGTTGGCCAGGATGGGCGATATTATGCCGCCCTGGGGTGTTCCTTCGCTTGCGTCCCTTAGTTCCCCGTTTTCTATAATGCCCGCCTTGAGAAATCGACGGATCAACCTGAGAAAATTGGGGTCGGCTATGCGGTGCTCTAAGAATTTCATCAGCCAATCGTGGTCTACATGGTCGAAGAAGCCTTTAATATCGGCATCGACTATATAATTGACCTTCCTGGCTACGGTGAGATAGTTTAACAGCTTTAGAGCGTCGTGACAGCCCCGCTGAGGACGAAACCCGAAGGACATGTCCAGAAAATCCGCCTCAAAGATGGTGTTGAGTATCTTGCTAATAGCCAGTTGTACTATTTTGTCTTCGTAGGCCGGTATTCCCAACGGACGTTTCTGGTCAGTGCCTGGTTTGGGAATATATACCCTCCGCACTGGCTGGGGTCGGTAAGATTTGCGTTTGAGGCGTTCTAGGAGGTTCTGAATATTAGCTTCCAGGTTGCCCTCATATTGTCCCTTGGTAATGCCATCCACCCCAGCAGCCTTATTGGCCTTGAGCTCTGCATGGCACATCCTAAGCATATCCACATCTATAAGGTGCATAAGTGAGGTGAAGCGTTCCTTCGGTTGCCTTCGTGCAACTTCCGCTATTCTTGCAAGTTTCGTTGTCAATTCGGTTCCACCTCTGGGTGTGGGAATTGTTTCCCTTACAAGAGCGATCCCTTGTTACGGCCTTCCCTCCGCCGGCGTTACCCGGTTTCCTCAGTGTCGGGTCGGAGGAGGCGCGCCCCTCCGGGCGCTAGCCTCCGTCCGCCGCTCAAACCGGACGTGCAGTTTTCCCGCATCCGGCTTTCAAGAAGACGTCCTCATTCGAGAGGAGCGAATCGAAGGAATGAGAGAGACAAGGTTAACGAGACCGTATTCGCCGTAGAGCTTCGAGGCAGGGAGAGTCTTCCAACCACTGTTCCGCCACCGTTTATGTCGATGTGACCAGAGCCGTCGGATAATCCAGCGATCCAGGCGATTGAACAGCCGACGCACATGCGCCTTCTTGTAATACTCTCCCCACCCTCGCAACAGAGGGTTGAGTTGCTCAATAAGCTGCCTCTCGTTCCCGGGTGCCTTCCTCCTAGTGAGCGCTCGCACGTTCTCTTTGAATCGTTGGAGGCTTTTTTCAGAAGGATAGGCGTACAGGCTATAGCTCCTTGCCGACGTCACGATCTTATCGGGCTTGAGCCGTAGCGGGCTCGATCCCTGCTTTATCTTGAAACCCAGGAACTCGAAACCTTGCCGGATATGGACAATCCTGGTCTTGGTCGGGTTGAGCGCAACTCCCAAGGTCCGCAGGATCTCCGTGGCGGTCTTAAGGGCCTTCTCTGCCTGTCTGCGGCTTCGGCATGTCACCACCCAGTCATCCGCATACCTCGTGAGATTGTAGCCCCGGTGCCTCATCTCTCGGTCAAATGGGGTCAGGAGAACGTTGCTTAGGAGGGGTGATATAACTCCACCTTGGGGTGTACCTTGCTCGGTCGGGTGGTACTTCCCTTCCTCCATATAGCCCGCCGCAAGGAACTGCCGAATGAGGGACAGAACCCTGCCATCCGAGACCCTCCTGGCCACCAGAAACAGTAGCTTCTCGTGGTCGACCGTGCCAAAGAAGTCCGTTAGGTCGGCGTCGACGATCCACTCGTTTCCTTGCTGTATCTCCCGCCACACTTTCCCGAGCGCATCCTTAGTCGAGCGTCCAGCGCGATACCCAAAGTTGGCATCGTCCATGTCCGGCTCGAAAATCGGTGCTAGTCGATTCAGCACCGCCTGTTGAACTACCCGATCACGAATAGTGGGTATCCCGAGAGGACGTCTTTTGGTCGGTTGACCCGGTTTCGGGATATAGACCCGGCGCACCGGCGAGGGTTCATAGGTACCTGCCCTTAGAGCCTCTCCCAGGAGGTGGAGTTCTTCTTCCAGGCGTTCCTTGAATTCCCCCAGCGTCACCCGATCAATACCACCACTGCCTCGGTTCGCCTCTACCCGCTCCCACGCCAGTCGCAGATTCTTTGGGGCGTACACCTTGTCTATCAAAGAGTGAACCTTCTTTTCGCCCTCTGGATTGATCCAGTCGGAAAGTCTCCTTTGCGGATGACAGAGGGGTCTTTCACTTAAGGAACTGGTCCGTATCATCCGCCCTTCCTCCTCTTTCCTTCCTTCCCGCTCCAGCCATCTTCTCGCGCCGCCTTCCCCAGGCCACTCGCCTGCCCTTGCGGGTCACGTGGGTTATCTTGCCCACGCTTGTGGTACTATTCAGCGCTCCGACTACTCGCCAGGCATCAGGTCCGACTTCGCTTGCGCTTATACGGTCCTTTATCACCTTTGGTGAACCTGACGAGTTCTCCTGAGGTCACGTAATCATCTTCCATTCCGTGCCGTCCGCAAACACCTTGGTGCGATGGGGCGGATGCGCAGTGCCTTCGCCTCCATAGTGCAGGCTCGACCTTTCCCCATCTTTGGCCGACCGGTTCGTCTCGTCGACTACGGCCCGGAATTTCTCCGCATGCCCTTCGGATTCTCCCTCACGAGAGACACCCTGCCCTCCTGGCTGTCGCCAGGCCGGCGAGGCATTACCCCCGCCTTTGGATATGGTGCCCCGCATCCGAGCACCAGTGGGACTTTAACCCACCTGACGATTACGCTGCTCAGCGCACACTATGCCGTAATCCGACTCCCTGCCTCCTGTTTGGCTTCCTCACTTTGTATCGCTTGTCGGCCATACTTCCTGAGACCGGAAGAGGTGGCAGGGCCTCCTGAGTTACCGTGGGATAACAATGTACAGCGTGCCGAGGTCTACGACCCCGGGGAGGTGACGGTAGTCTTGCCTTTAGTGATTACCGTCATGTTGCCTTCTGCTAGGGGTCAGAGCATCGGCCCTCCCGGCTTAGACAAATTTCGAGGCTCAATCCCTTCAGCGCCATGGCTTTCGGCCCGCTGTCTTGCCTGCCTACGCTTAAACCTGCTGGTTACCCAGCCAGGCTCCAAGGCTGGCTACTGGCGGTTGGCTAGACCTTACCAGGTGGGCTTCCCACCCACTATATCCCGCGGCATTGCTCAGCCGCACGACCCCGGCTGTCAAGGCTCCCCTAACGGCGCTGCCTTTTAAGCCCTCTGAGGCTCACCAGGGAACAGGTTAGCCAATAAGGGCAGCAAAATCTGGCCGGGCCAGTTCCCGTAAAACATACTTAACCCACGGCCGGTCGGCAAAAGGACCCTTTAATGCCGGTAATGTCGCCTGCAGCCATTTTTCCACATCCCCGGCTTTTTGTTTTTCCACTGGCTTCTGCGCTAATTCCCTCAGCTTTTCGTGTTTCACCGGCCAGCGCAAAACATAATTATCAAGCTTCCCGTTTGCCTTAGCGGCCAAAATCCGGGCCATCCGGTCCCCACCGTTAATGGTCCACCGGGCTCCCAGGCGTTTCATCCGCCGGGCCACGTTGTGTTGTATCTGCCCTTCAATGGTGCCCAGGCGTTTTGCTCCCGCCGAGGCAACAATCCCCACCCAGTTTTCCTCAAGATAGTGCAAAAGCTTGGTGATCCTTTTCTTCCGGTTACCTCGGGTCTTTTTCGCTGCTTCCGTTAGAACCCCTTGGGTTTCCTGCCAGTTACCCTGGGAAATAGCTGCGGCTACTTTCCGAAAGGTTTCTTCATCATACCAGAGAGCTTCCGTTAAATGCTTGCTCAGGTGGTATGGGTCTAAGCGATATTCGGCGCCAGGGAAGTATTCCACTCCCTGCTTGGGCCAGTCTGCCCCATCGCCGCCAATGTAGATCTTCTGGACCCGGCTTAAATCCCATTTCCCCCCGATCTCGGCATAACCTTCTTCCCAGACTGCCTCACCTTCATTTAAGCTGCTTAATACAAGCTTGTTTTTCAGGGCGAAGCGATCCCGGTCTATTTGCTCCTTCCCCTCGTAAGCTACTATGTGTTTGATTTCTCCTCGTTTCTGCTTTGCCCTTTGCAGGCGGATTATCACCCCGTCGGCTTCAATACACAGCTCCGGCGCCACTTCTTTCCCTCCGGGAGCTTCGCCGTCTTCAAAAACTGCTGCTCTTTTTTCTTGGCCTTCGCGTTGGAGAACTTCGCCTACTTCCTGGGTGGCCTGCCAGATGGTCATGGAACTTACCCCGGGAACAAGGTAGCTCAAAATCTCCGCCGCCCGGTCAAAGGGAAGCTCAGTGCTTAGTTTGACAGCCAGTTCTTTTAGGCGAGGGGTAATCGTGGCCCGCTCCGGCCAGCCCAACAGCTCATCTAAAAAGAAGCTGGTTTCCCCGGTTTTCTTGTTTTTGTACAGGCGCCTTTTGTAGGGAAATTCCCCAAAGGTGCTGGTGGCTGTTTTATCCCGAAACCCAACCACCCTCCAGGTGCTCCGGTCACGTTCATTCATCAGGCGGGTATCGAGCTGTTCCAGTGCCCAGGTGAATATTTGGTTGCAGACCTTCTGACAAAGCTCATGGATACCTTTTTCAAGTTCATAGAAGTCCTTGCAACTACCAAGTAATTCAATCAGACCCTTAATGAAAAGAAGGACTGCACCCACTATTTGGCGAATATTTAGCATGAGACCTCACACTCCTTTAGCTTGATTTTTGGTGTTTTTTGGGCGCGCGAGGTCTCGTTTCTTTTTCAGGGGGCTGATCCCCTTCTGGTGCCTACTGAAATTTTACACGGCCATAGTAAATTGACAATAGAGGCCATGAATGGTGTGCCCGGCAAATGTTTTCCTGCTACGCACCTCCCCCCTGGGTGGTCTTTGCCACCGCCTACAATGAATATGCCGTCAGGGCTTTTGAACTGGGAGCAGTGGATTACCTTTTGAAGCCCTTTGTTCCGTGAGGGTTGTGGGTAAAGCTCTCCCCAAAGGAGCAAGTTACCCACACGAAGCGCTTTGAAAAAGCTCCACAGCATGACCAGATCAATAAGCAACAGATTATGACAAGCAACTCTCTTTCGAGGAGAAAAAGATTCTTTAACAAGCCCGGGGAGAAAACCCGGGCTTTTTTAGATAGAAAAAGACCCTTTCAGATGCCTGTAGTTTTCTAACCTTCCGCTTCACCGGAAAGTTTTTCCCAGGCCACCTGGTAGATCTTGAAATCATCTTCACGGAACAGAACAAAGCGTACTTCCGTAAAGAAATCATTTTCTAAAATAAAGTCCCGCACCGTTTTCAAAGCAATGGTCGCCGCCCGCTCGATGGGAAAACGGTAGGCACCGGTGCTGATGGAAGGAAAGGAAATGGATCTGATACCCTTCTCTCTGGCCAGGGAAAGGCTGTTATAATAGGCATTGTGCAGTAACCCGTCTTCTCCCCGGTTGCCCCCCGACCAGATGGGACCCACGGTATGGATGACATAACGGGCTTTCAAATTGCCGCCGGTGGTAATTACCGCCTGACCCGTGGGCAAGCTGCCCTGCCGGGCCACAATCTGCTTGCATTCCTCCAGGATCTGCGGCCCACCGGCCCGGTGAATGGCCCCGTCCACACCCCCACCGCCCATCAGGCTGGAATTGGCCGCATTAACAATGGCTTCGGTATCCTGCTGGGTGATATCCCCCACCATCAAGCGCAGCAAGGTTGAACCCAAACGCACCTCCATGAAAAATCCCTCCCGGAATCAAAAAACTTTGCCCAAATAATTCGCGTTCGGGCAAAGTTTTCCTCTCTTTTTCGCGTTTTATTTTAACCTGAAGACACCTGTTTTAGTGCCTCGACAAAATAGACACCCAGTTAGTCAGAAATTGCCCGGCCACCCGCCGGTATTCCTCCCAGATTGCCGCGGTCTCCTGCACCAGGCGGCCGGCAGCACCGGGGCCGCCGTATTCTTCCAATTCATCGGCATAAGCTTCGGCCCAGGTATTAATTATCTCCGGGTTTACCTCCAGATGAAACTGCAGGGCAAAAATGTGCCGCCCTAAAGAAAAGGCCTGGTTAACACAATCCTTGCTGGCAGCCAGGTGGGAAACCCCGGGAGGCAGGGCAAAGGTGTCGCCGTGCCACTGGAAGACAAAAAATTCTGCGGGCAAACCGGCAAACAGGGGCGACTTCAAACCGTCGGCGGTAAGCCGGAGTTTATACCAGCCGATCTCCGGAACCGGGTTGCGGACAACAGGTGCACCCAGGGCCTTGGCAATCAGCTGACCGCCAAGACAGATACCCAGCACGGGTAAACTTTTTTGGATTGCTTCTTTAATCAGTTGATCAACTTGCCTTAAATAAGGGTAGGACTCCTCTTCATAGACGTTCATCGGGCCGCCCAGGATTACCAGGGCGCCATAGCCATCTAAAGAGGCGGGCAAGTGTGCCCCCGGTTGATCCATCACCCGTATATCAAGCTGCCAGCCCTCTTTCTCCATAGCCGGCTGCAAAAGACCCGGCCCTTCAATGGTCACATTTTGTACTACCAGCGCTCGCAAGTCAAAAAACCTCCAAAAATCAATTCGTTTTTTGCTTAACCGTGAACACAATTTAATCACCAATGACCCTGATAACTACCGCAGACGTGGATAAGGGTGTCCATTATGTCTTGTTTCTTGTTTTTTGTAATGCCTTCACATTTATTTTCCATAATACCATGGCTGGTTTTGCCGGACAAGCCCAATCGAGAAGCTAATAACAACAGGCCACCAGCTGCCGCCCCCGTTCCAGAGCCGTCCCGGCCCACTCCCGGTAACGGGGGCGAATTTCGTGTATTATCACACCGGAGTAATCCCGTAATAAAGCAAGTACGTCAGCGACCGGGATTTCACCCAAACCGATGGGCAGGTGCAGATCCCCCCGGCCGGCGGCCATCAACTCAGCCTGTTTCTTTTCCAGCGAACCGGAAATCCGGCCGAAGTTATCGTGCAGGTGCACGTGACGTACGTATGGAGCAGCCAGGGCCACGGCTCCCAGGAAATCAAAGCCATAATGCCGGGCCGATAGATATGCATGACCTACATCCAGAGTTATGCCCACCTGGGGATGACCGATAGCCTTCACCTGTTCCACCAGCAGGGACAAGTGCTCCGCATAACAATAGGGACTGCCATCCAGGTAAGGCCGGGCATTTTCCATAGCTATGGTAATCCCCAGTTGTTTCGCCCTTTCGGCCAGATCCAGTAACGCTTCCCGCTCCTGCCGTTGCATTTCATCTCTGACTTCCGGGCTAAGGTTCTGTCGACCTCCGGGCAGGTGGAAGGTCTCCTCCGGTACATATCTGCCGCTGTGGTAAACCAGTACCTCCGATCCAATGGCTGCAGCAAACTCCAGGCTTTCCTTAAAAGCCTGTTTTTGCCAGAATAGGTTTTCAATATCCATCAGGTTTAAAGGATTGGGGGCATGGACTGTGTAACGAACGGGAAACCGGGCAAGCAGCCGGCATATTTCCTCCACCCGCGGGGGTAGCAGCCGTCCCCCTATCATGGCCCCCACTCCGTGCACAGGAATTTCCACATACTCAAAACCGAGCCCGGCAAAATACTCTAAATCCCGGGCCAGGGTGTCCAAATTGTTATCCAGCCGGGCAGCATCGGCGTTGATACCAAATCCTTTGATGGGCATTGGAACCTGCTTCAAACCTCCTTTGCGGTAGTTAAACGTTACCAGTCGCAACCAGGCGTTTATGACAACCGTGATCCCATACATGTGTAAATTAAGTCCGACATTTACCCCGCGAAAAATCCTGACTAGAGGCTGTACCCGTTCTTTACGGGTTAAGATGATAAGCAAACCTGGCCACTAACTTACCCCCTGTTACAGTTCCCATAACCACGGGCTGGCCGCCAATTAACCGCACCAGGATTAAGTCGGCTTTTTTCCCCTCTTCTACCGAGCCCAGTTCAGCGACCAGACCGGTAGCTTGAGCCGGATTGAGAGTGGCCAGGCGCACTGCAGCAGGCAAGCTGTAACCGTCCGCCGCCAGGTAAAAGACAGCCTGCAGGAGCGCCGGAGGGTAATAGTCGGAACAAAGAATATCTGCCGCACCGCTATCCAGTGCTTCGCGGGCTTTTAAATTATTTTCATGGGAGCCGCCTCTTAAAATATTAGGGGCTCCCACACAAACATGCATCCCCAGCAAACGGGCATGTCTGGCCGTAGCCAGGTTAACGGGAAATTCAGCAATAGTTGCTCCCAGGCGGTACATCTTCTCTACTTTGTCTGGAGTATCGTCGTCATGGGAAGCCAGCGGAACCCCACTAGCCTGAACAGTAGCAGCCAGGAACCGTAGTCGTGCCGGATCCACTTCCTGCCGTTCCCGGATCTTCTGAGCTACCAGGGCATCACATTCCTCTTCCTTCAACCAGTAGGTCTTCCGGACGTACTTCTTGTACTGCTCTATTGACCCGTACTGGCCCTGCCCCGGCGTGTGGTCCATGAAGGAAAAAAGGCTGGCCACTCCTTCGGCGATTAATTCCTCCATCAGTTCCAGGGCAGCCGTGTTACTGATTTCATAGCGCAGGTGCACCAGGTTACGGATCAGGTGACATTGACGCGCCTGTCCGGAGATATGGCGGGCAATTGTTGCCGCCAGGTCATTGGACCGAACACCTTCTCCAGCCGAGAAAGAGATAGAATGGAAGATGGTAGTTATTCCACTGGCGGCCAGCTTTCTTTCCAGTTCGCCACAAGCCGGCCCTATGGGAAAGGTAACATTGGGTCGAGGCTGAATCTCCTTTTCCACGGCATCGCTATGTATGTCCACCAGACCTGGCAGGAGATAGGCACCGGCCCCGTCAAACTCAGTTAAACCGGAACCACCGGTGGTTGTTCCTTCCCCAACCTCTGCGATGCAACCATCCTCCACATATACGTAGCCCGGCTCAAGCAGCCGGTAGGGCAGAACAACCCGTACATTAGTGATGAGCAACCTTGAAGGCAAGCCTATTCCCCTCCCCAGATTGGTTTTCGCTTACATTATCGAGGAATAGCATTCTATCTGCCACCTGCTCCAGGCTTTCCCGGTCATGGGAAACCATCAGGATGGCAGTACCGCTTCGCTTTAAATCCAGGATTAAATCATTCACCCGCCGTTTGGATTGTTCATCCAGGGAAGCGGTGGGTTCGTCCAAAAGTAGCAGGCGGGGGCGAGTAACCACAGCCCGGGCTACATTAACGCGTTGCTGCTGGCCACCGCTATAGGTGGCAGGTGAAGCATCCCAAAGTTCCCTGGGTATACCGAGATACGTTAAAAGGCGTCCGGCATCCCTCAAAGCGCTGGACTCTTCCCGGCCCTGCAGCAGTAATCCTTCGGCCACCACTTGCAGGGCCGAAACGCGCGGTACCACCCGCAAGAACTGGGATACATATCCGATTTCCTGCCGCCGCAGTTCCAGAATATCCCTCTCCTGTGCCTGTAACAGGTCAATCACTCCATTAATTGACCGGTAGAAGACCTGACCTGTAGAGGCCACATATGATCGGTAAATACATTTCAACACCGTTGATTTACCCGCCCCACTCGGCCCCTGAATGCCCAATACTTCTCCGGCCCCAAGGTTGAAGGAAATATCCTTGCATCCAACAACCTCCTTGCCTCCCAGGAGATGCAGTTTAAAAATTTTCGTCAACCTCAAAACTCGAAGTATCTCAGTCACCTCATATCTCCCCTGCGAATTATAATTTACCGGTAATTGTCTTGATAAAAACTAAAGCATCGAGCTTACCAGCAACTGGGTGTAGGGATGCTGGGGATCCTCAAGGATCTGGTCTGTAAGTCCCGTTTCCACCACCCGGCCGGTTTTCATCACCAGCGTACGGTTGGTCAGCAAGCGTATAACCCCCAGGTCATGGGAAATTACAATCATGGTTAACCCCAGTTCTCTTTGAAGCTTTTTAATCAGATCCAGCACCCGGGCCTGCACCGAAACATCCAAACCGGTAGTCACTTCATCCAGGAAAACCAGCGGCGGGTTATTGGCCAAAGCCTTGGCGATCTGCACCCGCTGCTGCATGCCGCCGCTAAAAAAACGCGGCAGGTGATCCATGCGCTCCAGGGGCACTTCAGTACGCAGCAACAATTCCGCCGCCCGCCGGCGGATCTGGCCTACGTGGTAAATGCCGGCTGTAAGGAGTTTTTCGGCAATATTCCCTCCGGCGGTAAAATCCAGCTTCAATCCCAGGTGGGGATTCTGGTAAACCATCCCCATCAGGTGATGACGAATGTAGCGTTTTTCCTGAGCGCTGCAGGCAAGCATGTTCACCTTGCCGTCTTTGTAAGGCTTGAAACAAGCTTCCCCGGCAGTAGCGGGAATGTCAAAGTAAAGACACTGTACCAGGGTGCTCTTGCCTGAACCGCTTTCTCCCACCACTCCCAGAATTTCACCCGCATAAAGGTCAAAGGAAACATCGGCACAGGCTACTATAGAACGACATTGAGAACAAATATTGGTTCCAGCCATGGGGCCGGTGCAAATCGTACATTTACTGCACCCGCTGCCGAAAATGCGGGTCAGTCCCCGCACCTTGAGCAAAGGTTCTTCATTAGGCATTTTCGCCTGCTTCCTCCTTCAGCCGCCGCCGTTTGGCGCAGTATGCAGTGTCGGAACAAATGTAACGCCGGGCACCGGTAGTATCGTCAATTATTTCATCCAGGTAAGTATCTACACTGCCGCACAGGGCGCATTGCTTGCATCTAAAATCCTCCACCCGGAAAGGATAATCAGTAAACTGCAGTGGTTCCACCCGTGTATGGGGCGGCACGGCGTAAATACGCTTTTCCCGCCCGGCCCCAAAAAGGTAAAGGGTCTCAGCCATATTCAAACGCGGTACGTCCCAGCGGGGGATGGGAGATGGATCCATCACGTAACGGCCGTTCACCATAACGGGATACTGCGCACCAATGGTGATCTCACCCCAGCGCACGATATCCTCGTACAGGTAAACCCACAGGCGGCTGTAGTCAGCTTCCGCATGCATCTCCCGGGTCTTCACTTCACTGGGCTCCACCCGGCGCAGGGGTTCCGGGTAAGGAACTTGAAACACTAGAATCTGCCAGTCCTCCAGCGGTTCTTCTGGAATGCGGTGCCGGGTCTGGATCAGTGTGGCTTCACGGGTATCCTCCGTCGTGCGCACCCCGGTGGTAAGCACCAAAAGCTTACGAATATTTACGGCGTTAACCACATCGTCGGAACCTTGATCAATCACCTTCAAGATATCCTCCGGGCCAATCAGGGACATAGTCAGCTGCAAGCCACCGGTACCCCACCCCCGGGCGATTGGTAATTCCCGGGAAGCAAAGGGTACCTGGTAACCCGGAATGGCAACCGCTTTCAACATGCGCCGCCGGATTTCTTTTTTGCTTTGTTCATCCAGGAAAGCAAAATTATACCCTGACTGCACTTTTTTCTCCCGCATCACTGCGAACCCTCCTCATTGCGCCCCACCAGCTGTGCCCGGCGTAGCCGATCCAAAACCGACTGGAAAGTAACATAGTGGGGTAACTTCCAGTGTGCGGTGAAGCCAGAAGCCTCAATGCCGTCTATATGATAGAGAACGAACTCTTCGTCCTCTGCCGGCGCTTCTTTGGAACCAGTGCGCATGGTACGGTCCAGTACAGCCATGGAAATAGCCTTTATTTCGTTATGTCCAAAGCAAAGGCCATAGCCCAGCGTAAAGCGGGGAATACCATCCTCCCCGGCATCCATCCGGGCAATGACCTCTGCTTCCGTTACCAGTACCCGTCCCACAGTCACCACTTCATCTGGGCGGGTCCTGTGATGCACGCGCAGCGGAACATATCCCACCCGCAGTTCCCCCAGGGTAGGGTGAATATTGCCGTAACCCCGCATACTGCTGTAGGCTAAGGCCATCAACCCCCCCGTTTCTCCCCTGGCCATAACTTGCATCCTGGCTGCCCGGGGAGCCGGGAATGTGAGAGGCTGCCGGGTAATGTCTATTATTTCCTCTGCTTCCTCCGTCTTGTTGGGAGTCTCCAGAAGTCCCTCGGCCCGCAGCATGTCCACCACTTTAGGGAAAGATGGCAGCACATCTCCCATTCCCCCTTTCTCGCCCCTTATCGCCCCGGGAATAAATTTACCCATGAACTCCCTGATATGGGTTAGACTTTCCTCTGCCAGCTGAAAGTCCAGCAACCGCAGACTGTAGTCCCGGGTAGGGCCAAGGATCTGACCGCCGGGTATATCTTTGAAAGCCGCCGATATACGCCGTATTACTGCCATTTCCCTGGTATCCGCGACGAGGGAATAACCAATCCTGGGCAACGTGGACCGGTAAGCCCGCAGGAGAAAAGATGCCTCTATGGTATCTCCTTCGGCCTGTTTCAGGGCCAGGGCTGCATGAAAAGGTGCATATAAGGAACCTTCGCCCATAACCCGGTCCACTGCGAGACGCATCTGGTCCTGGATCTGTTTGACTTCAAGGGGAGCCGACCCACCTCGCAGGCGAAAGTAGCGCACTAACTCTTCAGCTGCTTCTATTGCGGCCTTCCCTCCCTTGATAGGCACATATCCCATGGTCTTACCACCCCTTCTGCTTGTAAAACTTCAGCACCACGTCATACCTGACGACCGGGGAATACAGGCCAGTTGACCCTGAACACTCACCAGGATGGTGTCTACCCCGAGGGGGAATTCAGAGTTAAGTTTCTCCAGGCAAGCCAGGTTCTCTCTGGCCAGCCCGGCCACGGTGAGCTCTCGTTCACCCGGCACTCCGGGCCCCCGCAGGCGCAGCACAATTCCTTCTCCGGCTGACTGAAAAGCACCGGGATAAATGGCATTTACACGGCAGATGACAGTCGCCCCCTGGTCAGGAAACAACAGGTTGCCGCGGCGAACTTGTATCAATTCCGGCCCCGGCCGATCTCCGTCGATAAACACGAAATCTGCCTGCTCAGGAGCTGCTGGCCTGCTTCCGGTGTAAAACTTGCAAAACGAAACAAATTCCTCCCAGCCCGGCCCCAGTGTAGCAAATGTAGTCTCCTCATCCATTAGCGTTAGTGCCAGGGCAACAACGTAGAGAAAGTCCCCGGATTCTCCCTCACCCCCCCTGAGTTCGGCTATTTTTCCCGGCCTGGCCATGCAATCCAGTAATTGACGAAACACCCTTTGACTGCTGTAAACCGGGTCAAACCAGGAAATATCCCACATCTCCTTCATCACCCCAGGACTTCAAATTGGACCCGTGAACGGGCAATATTGGCAAATTCGGCCCCATCTTCTCGAAGTATACGTTCCTCCTCAGCCAACAGGGCCGCCCTTATTCCGTCAACCGGCCCCACACCCAGGTGTAATGCCAGGTCAAGCACGGCCAGGTGATAGGCCCGCTCCGGATCGTCACCAAGACAACAACCCCAGCCAGTAGCTTCCCCGAGCGCCACAGTACATTCCGTAACCAAAACTTCCCCCAGGTTGAAGGGCTCGTTTTCCACCGTTTCCCGGGCCTGCATCATCACCAGGCCCACCTGAGGCGGCTTAATTACCCTGACTTCCGGAGAGGCAGCCAGCACGCTGCGGGCCAGTTGACTGAGGATACCGTTATTCACCCTGTGCAAAATTGTCCGGAGGTGTTCTTCGTTCATCTATCCTCACTCCTTAAATGATGGCGCTGCGTATGCGGCTGGAAAGAAAATCCACTATACTCACGGTGAGCAGAATGACCAGCAGTATGGCAGAAGTATCCTGATACTGGAACAAACGCATACTGGTTAACAACTCAAAACCGATACCACCAGCCCCGACCAGGCCAAGCACAGTCGCCGCCCGCACATTGACCTCCCAGCGGTACAAGGTATAGGTAATAAATTCAGGCACAATCTGGGGTACTACCGCAAAGACCAATGTTTGGATCTTATGGGCACCGGTGGCATCCAGTGCCTCCACCGGACCACGGTCAATATTTTCAATGGCCTCGGCATAAAACTTGCCCAACTGTCCGGCGGAATGAATGGCTACGGCCAGCACCCCCGGGAAGGGGCCCAGACCAACAGCAGCTACAAAAATCAAGGCAAAAACCATCTCCGAGATGGCCCGCAGGGCATTCAGGATCAGCCTGGAAAGCGCGTATAGAATGGGGTGAGGAGACACATTCTGAGCTGCCAATACCCCCAGGGGAATCGCTATTATTACCGCCAGGGTAGTTCCCCAGATGGCCATTTCTACCGTTTCCAATGTGGGCCGTATGAGTGATCCCATAATCGAAAAATTCGGGGGTAACATCCGGCTCACAATATCCACAAGATGGGGCGTTCCCTGAATGAGGGTCACGGGGCTCAATTCACAATCCACTGCGCTGCGCCAGTAGACGACCACCACTAGCGCCACCACCAGCACCCTCTGCCAGGTAAAAAATCTCTCCCGCCGCGGTACTGCTGATTTTATAGATGCACCTTCAATAAGCCTAGGCATAGGCAACCTCCGCTATCGTATCAAACTCTGCTGAATCACCGGGCTGCTGGTAAAGCCATTCCAGGTCGGCCTTGCTTACGTTATGGGCGGGCTTATCCAGCACCACCCGACCGTCCCGCAGGCCTACTACCCTGGAAGCATATTCCAGGGCCAGGTCCACATCGTGCAGGCTGACCAGGAGAGTCAGGCCATCTTCCCGGTTGATGCTGGCAAGAATATCCATTACCCGCCGAGAGGACTTAGGATCTAAACTGGCCACGGGCTCGTCGGCCAGCAGTACTTCTGGCTGCTGTACCAGTGCCCGGGCAATACCTACCCTTTGTTGCTGCCCACCACTTAGCTGGTCTGCCCGCTGGAAGGCCTTGTCCTGCAGTTCCACCCTCGCCAGTGCATGCCAGGCCAGTTCCCGGTCGGTGGCTGAAAAAATACGGCAACAACTGAAAAATATACCGCAATAGCTCAAACGCCCACATAATACATTGTCCAGTACGGTCAGCCGTTTCACCAGGTTAAACTGCTGAAAGATCATGGCCACCCGGCGGCGCAGTTCGCGAAGCTCTCTGGACCGGCCGTTGACACGAAGGCCTGCCACCGTCACCTCCCCGGTGGTGGGCTGCACCAGCCCGTTAATACAACGTAAAAGAGTGGATTTGCCGGCTCCGCTTAAACCCAGCAGGGCCACAAATTCCCCTCTCTGCACCTCCAGGTTGACATCCACCACGGCCTTCACGCCGCCCCGATACTCCTTGGATAAGTCAGTTATGCGAATCACTATTATCGCCTCCATCCTGATAAATTGTTATCTTGTACCTTACCTGACTGCAAAATATTACTCCAAAATCCTGGGCTGGCGGCCGTCACCTGGTGACGACCGCCACCCATGTTCATCATTGGTCATTTCAACTTTCTCAGGTCCAGGTTAAGGGTTTTGGCCACGTCCCGGATTATATCGTAGCGGCTGTCATCCACCTCTTTGAACTTGGTAAAGTTAGTTCCCTTAAGGGCATCCGGAGCCTTCTGATCAACTTCCAGTAAAGCCTTTTTCACTTTGTCCTTGAGATCCTGGAGCAGGTCATTCCGGTAAGCCCAGGGGCTGTGAGGTAACGGATCGGACTTAGCAAAGACGATAACCTCATCGGGGCTGATAATGTTGTTCTTTACCAGCTTCTCGCATATTTCACTGGCCATGGCTCCTGCATCGACCTTTTTGTTCTTTACCGCCAGGGCAGTGGCATCATGACCGCCGGAAAACTGCACCTTCATATCCTTATCGGGATCCAGCCCCGCTTTGGTCAGCATGTAACGGGGAATCAGGTGACCGGAAGTGGAGGCCGGGTCACCAAAGGTGAAGGTTTTGCCCCTTAGGTCAGCGATGGAATTGATACCGCTGTCCTTTCGCGTGATAAATAAAGAATGATAGGTATCCTTTCCATCCTCGCCAATACCAATGGCAAAAGCTTCGGCGCCAGCTTCCTTCGCAGCCAGGATATAGGAAAATGGGCCATAGAATGCTACATCTAAATGTTTTGCACGCATAGCCTCTATTACCCCCGTATAGTCGGTACTCACATAGGGGGTTACCTTAATGTTCAGCTCTTTGCTCAGGTAGTCGACTAACCCCTGATATCGCTTCATAATCTCTTCCGCATTTTCTGACGGAATAAGCCCAATCCTAAGTTCAGTCACCTGCGAGGCGGCGGAACCCTGATTCTTTTCCCCGCTTCTGCCGCAGGCGGCAGTTGCCAGGAGAAGGCTGCCCAGGGCCAGCAATACTATAAGTTTGCTCCACAGCCTGGTCATCATTTTTTGTCCTCCTTGCACAGGGTTTGTGGTCTCATCCTACTTACGAACCTCTTGATCACGGGAAAAATCTACCTGCAAACAACTCCTGTCTCCCCTGAATCGCGAGACGCAGTATTCTATTACCACCCCCCCTTCCGTAAGCATGGTACTTTTCACCTGCAGCACCGGTACATTGGGTGAAATTTCCAATATTGCTGCATCATCAGCGGTAGGCAGGACGGCGCGCAAAGCTGAGCGAGCGCGGATGGGGCGCAGCTGATAGTGTTTTTCCAGGAGGTGGTAAAGAGAGGTGAATCCTTCCAGAAAATTCAACAGGCCCGGCACCAGATGGCTTGGGAGATAAGAGGTGGCTACGGAAAAGGGCTCATTGTCTACGGAGCGTAAAATTTCCAGAACCACGACCCGCTGGTTCAGATCCAGGTTCAGTTCTGTGATCACTTCGGGAGAGGGGGGCATCTCCACCGCTTTCAAAATCCTTGCAGCAGGGGAATGCCCCAGTTCCATAATGTTTCGGGTAAAACAGGTGCGGCTTGATACCTTATACTGTATTTGCCTTTCCGCTCCCCGTACGGGATAGGTTCCCTTCCCCTTAAGGCGGTAAACCAGGCCCGCATTTATCAACTCGGCAATGGCCTGACGCACGGTATGGCGATTGACCCCGTAATACGTACTTAAGTCCGATTCAGAGGGCAACCGCTCCTGAGCACTGAAGGCCCCCTGCCGGATTTGTCTTGCTAAATCCTGTGCAATTTGCCGGTAGTAAGGAATGCCGTTGGCCTTATCCAGCATACACTTACACCTCATTTATCATTTAGACCCGCAAATGAGATATCAACTCAGCAAATTGGACATCCGAGAGATATAGATGTCTAGATACGTTCCCCTTAAAACAAAACTCCCCGGCTCATAAGAACCGGGTTTATATTTTCGTATTCTACTTTTACTATGGCATGAACCTGTTAAATACAAATTAAGCTCACATTAAACCCTTGTAATTTTTACGTTAAACCACCTGAGTTAAGTTGTCAAGGGGTTGACATAACGAGAATAATTACTGCTCCCCTTTATGGCATGGTCATCCTAAACTTGAGCTGTTGTGGTTAGAAAACCACCACAAGAGCAGGCCTTCTGGTGCTAATG
>JABLXW010000018.1 GCA_013177945.1 Bacillota bacterium | reverse complement strand
TTCAACCTTGACCCCGAGCGCCTCTGCCAGACGGAGCAGGACACCGGAACTTGGTATGTCTAAGCCCCGTTCGTACTTTGAAATGGCCTGAGGCGACACACCCACACGGTTGGCTAATTCCCGCAAACTCAGTCCGGCGGCCCGCCGGGCCAGCCTGAGCCGTTCTCCGACCATCACCTTTTCACCCCGGTTTACATTCTATCAAAAATATTGCATTTTGTAAACCGAAGAATAATTAGAAATCAGGGGGGACACCATACTCAATCTGCTCAGTTCCTCGTCCGCCGGGGTCTTTTGGGTCCGCTCTTGCGCGGCCGCAGGGTCCGTCCGCAAGGTGCACCGCGGCACTGCTCAAGGGATACTGCCAGACCTCTTCTACCAGCCCGGCACGGACGGGATTAAGCTCCGCCATCAGGTGCAGATAAGCTCTGTATCATCTTCGCAAAAGAATGTTTGCTGCACCTCCACTCGTTCCACAACCACGCTGCCGGATTTCGCCGCCAGGACCGAGAAGGAGAAACAGAACCAGGCCGGGAATGACCAGTTTCAGCGCGCCGCGGAACAATTGCCGATTTACGACTCGTATGCGGTTAAGATGCTCACATACCATTTGAATGGGAAGGGCAGGGAAGGGCTTTCGTATGAGCATTTTGCAGCGGGCTTTTCAGCGTTGAAGGATGTCCTGGATTTTCCCGTGACCACCCGGGAACTCGACCGGTACCTATTGTTGGCAGGCCAATTGAGGGGATGGAAGGGCTTATTGCCCTGGAGCGGAGGGTTATAACGCTCGGCTGGGTAGCGTTGGTAACGGGGGGTCTACAGTTATGCGCTCAAGCTTCACAAACACCACTCTCCCGGTTACTATTGTACCATAATTTCCACCACTAGAAACTCACAGGTTTAAATAACCGTACTACTTCACTACTTAGCAGCGGCGGCCCGGGCACAGCTACCCATTCCTCCGGGAGTCGATTCTGGGGCTGGCGCTCCCGCCATGCTGTCTTTTTGCAAGATTTTCCTGGCAATTGACAGGATTTTCATGTTTTCTTGACGAATAATTCATATTTATATCATTTTTCCATGTTTCCCGGTAGCTGGTTTTTGGTGTCCAAGAAAATATTTTCTCCACACCATGATGGAGCACATTGAGGTCGATGGGAAGCTCGTCCTGGAGAAGGCGATAATTATTCCCGCCAGCAAGAAAGATGGGTTTGGAAGCTACTGAAACCTGATGCTTTTAGTGGTTATCCAGGGGATATATAGGCAGGTGCTGGGATTGCCATGAAAATAGATGAGCTCAAAAAACAAATAGCAGCAGCCCGGTTGAGGTATTATCGACTGGTTTTACTGGTCGGGTCAGCTGCAACCGGAAAAACCAAAATTCTTGTTCAAATAGCCAAAGATGAGGGTTATCCCTATATTAATCTGAACCTCATGCTAAGCCAGAAACTCCTGGAATACCCCGCTAAAATACGAGCGTTACGCCTGCCGAGAATAGTGGAGACGATCATAGGCGAAACGGGAAAGGATACGGTCTTTCTGGATAATACAGAAATGCTTTTTGATCCTGTTCTTCAACAGGATCCTTTACGTTTACTTCAACAAGCCAGCCGCAATCGAACTATCGTTGCCGCATGGAACGGCAAGTTCGAGGGTGGTGCGCTGATTTATGCCGAGCCGGATCACCCGGAGTACAGAAAATATTATGAAGTCGATGCCCTTATTTGTCCTCCAGGGTAAAGAGATTTCAGCAAAAGGTGGGGAAATACTGTGAAGTACGCTGACCTGATCCATTTTGACCCGGTCGAAACTATAGTGCAGTTGCGGGAAGCTGACGCCAAAAGCAGGGCCGGTGAGCTGGTTAAAAGCTATGTGATCTCGGAACGGATGGCCGAGCAGATTACGGAAGTTGTCTTTCCGCAGCTCCAGTACGACCACCCCCAGGATAACAAGGGGCTTTTGATCGTCGGCAACTACGGTACCGGCAAATCGCACCTAATGTCGGTACTATCTGCTATAGCCGAATATCCAGACCTGGTCACGGAGATACGGCATCCTGCCGTGGCCAAAAAAGCGGAGGTTATCGCCGGCAAGTTCAAGGTTATCAGGACCGAGATAGGTTCCACCACGATGTCCCTCAGGAACATCATTTGTGCCGAACTGGAAGAACAACTGGCTAATCTCGGGGTGAAATACCGTTTTCCTGAAGCCGATAAAGTTACCAACAACAAGGACCCTTTTATTGAGATGATGACCGCTTTCCAGGAAGTTTACCCGGACCACGGGCTCTTGCTGGTCGTCGATGAACTCCTGGACTACCTGCGTACGCGCAAAGATCAGGAGCTTATCCTGGACCTGAACTTCTTGCGGGAAATCGGGGAGGTTTGCCGGCTCACCCGGTTTCGTTTCATGGCGGGTGTGCAGGAAGCCATTTTCGACAGTCCGCGCTTTCAGTTTGTGGCTGAAACCCTGCGCCGGGTCAAAGACCGCTTTGAGCAGATACGAATTGTCCGTGAAGACATAGCCTATGTAGTTGCCCAGCGCCTGCTGCGCAAGGATGACAGGCAGAAGGCTCTCATAAGGGAGCACCTGCAGCGTTTCACCAAACTATACGGCACCCTGGCCGAGCGCATGGACGAATTCGTCGCCCTTTTCCCCGTGCATCCGGCATACCTTGAAACTTTTGAGCGGGTCTATGTAGCCGAAAAGCGCGAGGTGCTGAAAACCATCAGCGCCGCCATGAAAAAGCTCCTCGACAGAGAAGTACCGGAACAGGAACCCGGCCTCATCGCTTATGACTCTTACTGGCAAAACTTAAAGGACAATCCTTCTTTCCGCAGTGACCCGGACATTCGCGAAGTGATTGAAAAGAGCCAGGTGCTGGAATACCGTGTCCAGCAGGCCTTTACAAGGCCGCAGTATAAGCCTGTGGCCCTCCGCATCATTCACGCTTTGAGCATCCACCGGCTGACAACAGGAGATATTTACGCTCCAATAGGGGTCACGGCTGAAGAACTCCGCGACGACCTTTGCCTTTACCTGCCCTTGCCGGAAGAGGATGCCGAGTTTCTTAAAACCACCGTCGAATCAATCTTGCGCGAGATCTTAAGGACAGTGAGCGGCCAGTTTATTTCTTTCAACCAGGACAACGGCCAGTACTACCTTGACCTGAAAAAAGACATCGACTTTGATTCTCTAATTGAGCAGAAAGCGGAAGTCTTGACCCCGAACCAGTTGGACCGCTACTATTTTAAGGCGCTCGCCCGGGCCATGGAGTGCCCCGAAGCCACGTATGTTCCCAATTTCCAGATTTGGGAGCACGAAATTGAGTGGCGCGAGAAAAAGGCTACCCGGTTAGGGTATTTATTCTTCGGCGCTCCCAACGAACGTTCTACCGCCCACCCGCCCAGGGACTTTTATCTCTACTTTCTGCAGCCTTTTGACCCGCCGGCCTTTGAAGACGAAAAAAAGCCCGATGAGGTGTTTTTCCGGCTGGTGCAGCGTGACGAGGATTTTGACCGTGCCCTGAAATTCTTCGCCGGCGCCTGCGAGATGGCCAGCACGGCTTCGAAAGGAACGCGGCAGGTTTATGAAAATAAGGCCAGCGACCAGCTAAAAAAGATAGTCGAATGGCTGCGGAACAACATCACCACAGCTTATGAAGTTACCTACCGGGGAGCAAGCAAGAAATTCGTCGAGTGGATTAAGCACAGTGCCGCTCCTCATGTGTCGGTTCGGGATCTGGTAAACTTGGTGGGTTCATCATGCCTTGCCCCCTACTTCCAGGAGCTGGCGCCCGAATATCCGGCCTTCTCCATCCTGATTACCTCAAAGAACCGGCCTCAGGCTGCCCAGGAGGCGATAAAGTGGATCCTCGGCAGCATCAAGACCAGGCCGGGGGCAGCCGTCCTCGATGCCCTGGAGCTTCTGGACGGAGATAAGTTAAGGCCGCAAAATTCCCGTTATGCCAAACACATCCTGGGACAGCTGGACAAAAAGGGCCCGGGTCAGGTCCTCAACCGGGGCGAAATAATTGCCGATTTTCGCGGTGTAGAGTTCGAGCCCCGTTTCAGACTGGAGCCGGAGTGGGTGGTCGTCATCCTGGCGAGCTTGATCTACAGCGGCGATGTCACTTTAAGCATTCCGGGGAAGAAGATAGACGCTTCCAACCTGGAGGAACTGAGCAAAGTTCCCCTGGAGGAGCTCATAAAGTTCAAACACATGGAGCGTCCCAAGGATCTGCCTCTCGGTCCCCTGCAGGTTCTGTTTGAATTTTTGGGGCTGCCGCCCGGTCTCATTGTCAATCAATCTACCCGTGAAGAAGGGGTAAGGCAGCTTCAGGAAGCAGTGGATAAGCTCCTGGAACGCACAGTGGAGGCCCAGCAGGCGATTCAGCAAGAGATATCCTTATGGGGTATTTCTCTCTTCGATGAGAAAAAGAAAACCGGTTTAAGGGATGAACTGGCCAGTTTCAAAGGGTTTCTGGAGTCACTCCGCGTTTTTAACACTCCCGGGAAGTTGAAAAACTTCCGCTACTCCGAGCGGGATATAAATAAGCAGAAGGCGTACCTTACCACCCTGAAGAAGGTTGAAGAACTGGCCGGCCTGGCCAATGAGATTCAGCCTCTGCTCTCCTACCTCGGTACTGCCGAGGCCGTGCTCCCTGCGGATGCCGGCTGGACGGCAAAAGCCCGGGAGCGGCGTGAAGAGCTTAAAGGAAAACTATCCGGTCTGGACGAAGTATCCGTCCCTGACCTTCGCTGGGAGATCGTGCCGGCGCTCTTAGAGCTCAAGAATTCTTACATTGAGGCCTACCTTGAGGCCCATACCAAAGCCAGGTTAAATGCATCTTTGGACCAGAAGAAATCCGGGCTTCTCAAAGATGAGCGGTTGGGGAAACTCAGCAGGCTGGCCGGTATCGATTTGATGCCCCGGGCCCAGCTTACTGACTTCCAAAACCGCCTGGCGGAGCTGAAGACGTGCTTCAGCCTCACCAGAGAGGATTTGGAAAAAACGCTCCTCTGTCCTCACTGCAGCTACCGGCCGGTACAGGAGCAGATTAAGCTTTCGGCTGACGCGGCGCTCAGGCAGCTGGAGGAAGACCTGGAAAGGCTGTATGAGGATTGGGAAAGGACACTGATAGCCAACCTGGAAGACCCTACGGTGAAGGAAAACATCTATCTTTTGAAGCCGGAGCAGCAAAAGGTACTGGAGGCGGTGGTCAGGGAGCAGCAACTTCCTTACGTGGTTGATACAGCGTTTGTCAAGGCCGTTCAGGAAGTGCTCTCCGGCATGGAAAAGGTTTCGGTTACCGCAGACGACTTAAAGAAAGCTTTGGCTCAAGGCGGAACGCCTTGCACAGTATCTGAGTTCAGGCAGCGCTTTGAGGATTATATCCGGTCTCTCACGCGGGGCAAGGATCCACAGAAAGTAAGAATCGTACTGGAATAGAGAAAAGAGCTGACCATTAAAATTGTCAAGCGGAGGGCATGTGCATGGACGTGGAAGTAAAAACCCTGACTCCTCTTTGGACCGGCGGTACAAAAAGCGGTGCAGTTGACCGGGTACATGAAACAGGTATCATTGGCAGTCTGCGCTGGTGGTTTGAAGTTATGGTCCGTGGGATGGGCGGAGAGGCATGCAACCCGACGGCAGCTGAAGAAAAATGTATTTATGATGCCGAAAAGCCCAACAAGGGGATTTGCCGTGTATGCGAGATTTTTGGTGCCACTGGTTGGCGGCGTCTCTTCCGCCTTGTGGTTGACGATTATACTAAGCCCGACCCTTCAGTCGAGCCAATGGTTGAGGCTAGCCGCTCGTATACCGATTCGAGAGAAAAGAAACGCCAACCAAGCTGGTATTTCCCTAAGAATTTACAGGACAAGCCACGAACTGGAAACCTGGTGGTTCAGATTTATAACACGATGCCAGATTTCCAACCTGCAATCATTGGCGGTTTACTCCAGTTTATGGCCGATTGGGCGGCCATAGGTGCCAGAAACCAATTAGGATTTGGTGTTTTTCAGCTGCCGAGCGGCCGTATAGATACCAAACCCCTCTACGAATACCTTGTTGAGAGAACCGGAACTCGTACCTACACCATGCTCCCCTCATTGCAGAACATTTTCCTAGCTCGCATCCGGCTGGAAAACGCTACGGTGCAGGACACCTTTAATCTCAAATACGACATCCGTCAGCTTTTCTCGGGGCAGCAAAATAAGTCTTTGCGCCATTTCGTTATGGGTACGACCAAAGATCAGCGAATAGCCGCCAAAGTCAAGATATCACGGCCTTATAATAATGGTCTGATACGCGTGTGGGGCTGGATTCCGGAAGAGGCCGGTATCTATAAGAATAGCTGGAACCGAGAAAAGATTATAGACGCCATTTACCAGCACCTGAGCAAGAATTATACTCTGGAGGTTTGGCGAGAAATGGATTCTCCGAGGGATACTGTTACTTCCAATATTAGTAGTGCCCAGACATTTTTGCGGAGCATATTGGGGCTGAGGGAGGAAGACGATGAAGCGTGATTATTACGTCTTACAGTGGAAAAAGTTGAACAGGAATATGAGCGCTCTAGAGCACGCTATTACTGCGCTCAATGAGGCCAAAAAAAGGGATAGCAATGAATACAAGCGATTGGCTGTAAAGATTATGCAGATAGTTGGACACCCCCATCTAGCCTACTTGTGGTTTGCGGCTAGCAAAGAGGAAGCCAGGCAAGCGAATAATAAGCCTCTAGAAAGACGCGTTTCCAGAGTTGTTAATGCAATACGTGATGCCTGGCAGGAAGTGTTGCCCTACACCACAAACGTCATTCCGGATACTTTCAGATTCGTTCCGGATGTTGAGGACGAGGAGAAATTCATCTATTTACCGCTGTACAGCTTTGCTTTACGGATTCCTTTCCAATTGGAAAAGCCTTACATAAGCAGAGATGACGTTGACTTTTACCTACTCGATAGCCCGCTGCGCAAAGAAAAAATTTTCAAAGTGCCCATGGTAGCCTCCACAAGTTGGAAAGGCGCGCTGCGAGCAGCTCTTTGGCAGTTGGGTTATGAGGAAGATAACGAGATTATCATCCGTCTGCTGGGAAATCCGCGCGAAAGCGACGAAGGACAGGCCGGCCGCTTACACTTTTACCCTACCTTTTTTGACAAAATTAGCCTTGAAGTTATCAATCCGCACAGCCGTGAAACCGGTGTGGGGGAACGGGGGCCGATTTTGATGGAGTGTGTGCCGCGGGAAACCACCGGTATCCTCCAGATCCTTTATGTGCCTTTTGGGCGTCCGGATCAAAACGAGCGGGAGCGTCGGGCCGAAGTTGCCGGTGACCTGGAGATACTGGCTGAAGGTGTACATGCCATGCTCACTACCTACGGTCTTGGGGCCAAAACCAGCAGTGGCTTCGGCACAGTCGGAGACCAGTTGGCCGGCCGGGGAGTATTTGCTCTTCGGGCAACACTGACTGACGCAGAGGTTCCACCGGTTGATGTTTCACTGCTCCCGATAGAAGCCAATCATCTAGAGCCTAAGCCTGAAGCAGTACCACAATCGACCGAGACATCGCACGTATCAAAATGGGTATTCACTACCCTAGGCGAACTGCGCCAGGTGGCGCAGCGGGTGGCAGCTCAACTGCAGGAAGGAGGGGTAACATGAGTGGTTCTTTTTGGCGACCAGACAGCAACCAGAAGCGTACCATCTTACTTCTGGAGGCGCTGGGGTTAATCCACGATTTGGGCAAGCTGAGCGACAGGTTTTTGCAGAGTCAGGAGCCAAACTCAACAGTGAGATATATACATAATCTCCTGGTCGACCCGCGTCAGATTGATATTTACAAAAACTATAAGGCAATACCAAACAATAAGGCTAGCAACCAGGTTGAGGAGTGGTTGAAAGATGCTGGAAGTAAGCCGGCCGCTTTTCAAGAATGGTCGGACCTGACATCTCTTCTTTTAAAGATTCAATTAGACGATTGGACCGGTACAACATATAGTTTTGCTGAGTTGATGCCTCTGGTTGCGAGACAAGGGCTCGCAAAAAGTATTCCTCCCTCAGAATGGCGTAAAGTTCTTGGTAAAAAAATGATGCCGGGTTTGCTGATCGGCTATCTCCACGGTGTTGCTCATATTGAGAAAAAGGGCGGACCCGACAAGAATAAGCAGTATTATTCTGCCGTCTTTCGGGCTACCCCCTTTGGCCTAGAAGACCGAATTGACACGGTGAACAAGAAGGAGTTATCAATTGCGCTTAACAATTTACCCCTGAGCGACATCGAACAAATCACTTCGCACCAGCGCCGTGAATGGCTGCGAGCAATGAAAGAAAACATGAGCCATGGCCTGGCCGATAACCGGCGCCCTTACAACGAAGTTTCGCTGTGGGATTGGGGCTATACGACCGCCACTCTGGCAAAAGCTGCTGCGGTCTGGATTTTTAGGCACGGCTGGCCGGCAGATCTTGAAAACCTTCCCTACCGAACATTGCGCATCAATCTCAACAGACTGGAGCGTTATTCCCGCTGCGACAAGATCGGCGATCTGCTGGGCGTGCGCCAGGTACTTGATGATGCTTACCAGAAAGTCCAAACACTTTTGGAGGAAACGTACGCCCTGGCCAACCGCTTTTACCGTGATGAGACGGGAGAATATTATCTTTTCCCCGACCTGGGATACAGCAACGAAGAGATGACTGCGTTGCGCCAGGAAATCCAGGCCCAGTTTCCGCCTGATTTACGACCGCAGGTTCACCTGGGTGAACCGGTCACGGCAGGCCGGCTGGATAGTGACCCGTCAGCAGTGAAAAAGCTGGTGGCCGAACCACGAGGCCAGTCAATGCAGGAACATGCTATGCGGGCTGAGAACAACCTCTATCTTTTCGAATGGGAATGGGGTAACGGGCGGCCGGAAAACGCTGAAAGCTGTAGTGCGTGTGGAGTCTACCCGGTAGGCTACCCACGCTGGGGGTCGAGTCCCGAGTTGGAACAGGAGTTAAGCCCTTGGGCTACACAGGACAAGGCTCAACGGCGTCACGTTTGCCGCGTCTGTCTTGACCGACGCGGGCGCCGGGCTGAAGATTGGGCAAAGAACGATTTGCAGGGTACCATCTGGATCGATGAGGTGGCTGATGACAACGGTCTGGTGGCCTTATTCGTCGGTAAACTGGGGTTGGAAGGTTGGCTAGATGGTTCGCTTGTTTCCACCATTCAAGTAACTTCTAACGTTACCCAAAATCCCTCGCCAGCCAGGCTGTGCCGCATCGTCGAAACATGCCGCTCTTTCTGGCAGCGGGTTATCGATGACTTGACGCGAAAAATTGTTGGGCAACGACCGTTCCGCCTGGCTCTTCACCCCGCATCTAATAACGTGCCGGAATTGGGCAACTTTCACGTTTACGAACTGAAGGTGGACGGTCTTACTCTGAGCGTTGTCTGGGATAAGCTCAAAGGATGTTTCGTCACCGTTGATAATCTGACCTACTTTGCTAGTCGCTGGCATATATCCGAAGATGCTCTCATTGACAAACTTCATGGTCGCACCTTCGATGTTCTCGAGCCTTCCGAATTCTTAAGACCAGCTCAGGCCTTGGCAAAAGTTCAGGTTGAGCGCGTGGATAAACTTAACGGTTACACTCCGGCCATCCCCCTCCTGGCTGAACCCAGCGTGTGTATGACGTTGGTACCGGCTGTCAAAGCCCTGGAGCTGGCCCGGAACGTAAAACGCAAGTACGAAGAAGAGATGGGCCGGGTACGCGACAGGCTGCCCATCTACCTTGGTCTTGTTTTCTGCCACCGCCACACGCCGCTCCGTGCCATACTGGAAGCCGGGCAGGCCATGTTGAACATGGATGGCGGGAACAAATGGGAGGGGTGGCGGCTGGTGGATAAAAACCTCAGCAATGGTGAATGCGAACTCGTCTTTGATAATGGCATTACCTGGCGTATACCGATAGTGGCCGGCGACGGCCAAAAAAGGGATGAATGGTATCCAAGAATGTATGAAGGCGACAGATGCGAAAGTAAAAAGGCAAAACATGTAAATGACTTGCGGGTAAGAACACCCCAAATACCACCAGACAAAGGCTGGAAAGTCTGGGTCAAACCCAGCCGGTTTGATTTTGAGTTCCTGGACACCAACGGCCGCCGTTTCGAGATTTATTATGAGCTGAATGGCTGGCGCCCGCGCCGCACCCGCCCCTTCTACTTGGAGGATCTGGACCGGTTGGATACTCTCTGGAACCTGCTGAAACCGTTAGCTGTAGCTCAACGTTACCAGGTTATCCGAACCATTGAGGATACCCGGCAAAAGTGGTATGGAGAGGATGGCGAACAAGAATCTAGGCACGACCCGGTATTCCGGCAGTTTGTAGCCGATACCCTCGCTGGAGCGGCGTGGCCCAAAACTTGCAGCTGGACTGATATCGAGCCGGCCCAGCAGGAAAAACTCATTGAGGCCGGCGTTAAAGGCGAACTGGCCGACCTGGCCGAATTGCATATGGAAATTTTAAAGGAATTAGGGAGGTAAAGAGAGATGGCAACTTACGACAGGCGACGCTATCTTTTTATGACCACCGACCCCGTACATGTTGGTACCGGTGGCTATCGCCTGGGGCGGGTAGACTTGAGCATTGTTCGTGAACCAGGCACCCGAATACCCAAGATTCCGGGCACCAGCCTGCACGGCGCAGCGCGCGCCTATGCTGCCAGAATATATGAAAGCCTTACCTGTGCGGGACAAGGAACTAACCAGGAGGGGCGAAGCGGACACTGTGGCCGAGACGATTGTCCGATTTGCTATACCTTTGGCTATCTTAGCCGAAAAACTGACCAGGAAGACAGCACCGTGGGCTATTCAGGCGTGATCAATGTTTTTGACGCCCGTGTGCTGCTGTTTCCGGTGTATTCCATGTCTGGGCCGGTCTGGGTGAGTACGGTGGATATAATGCAGGAAGCGGGTTTTAAGGTAACCAACGTGCCTCCAAGCTGGAATGTCGGCGCTGCCTTGTTGGCCTGGGAGAGAAATGACGCTCTCAATTTGGGATGGCTGATGGTTGAAATAGCTGGAAAAGTGCTGGTTACTGCTCCGCAAGAGTGGAGTAAGGACGAACGCTGGAAGCAAGTGCAAAACAGAATTGTTCTGGTGCAGCCCGCTCTTTTCAGTCAGGTGGTCAACAGCAACCTGGAGGTACGCACATCCGTCGCCATAGATCCGGAACGGGGAGCAGCAGAGGACAAAGCCCTTTATACCTATGAGGCCTTGCCACGTGCCACCTTTCTCACCTGTGAGGTTGTGCTGGATGATTACCGCGAAAGGGAGGAAAAAAGACCGTTTCCTATAGAGAAAACCGCCAATGGGAATCCGTTACCAGGAAAGAAAAAATGGGAAGGACCTTTGGACGTGCTGGATGCCGGCCTGCGCATGATTGAATGGCTTGGTGTTGGCGGTATGGGAACTCGCGGTTTCGGCCGTCTGGCAGTAGTTGGACAAACTACCAGCCACATGTGGCCTGATAAGGAGGGTCAGAAAAATGAGCAACAGCATGGCACAAGCTAACCTGGATCGGCTGGCTGCCCAGCATGCCCAGAATATCATTCGCCGTCTAGTTGATGAAGATAAGGATGGCAAGGATAGGACCGACTCAAAAGAAATAAAAAAAGCTGCCAGCAGTGCCGATAACACTGTGACCAAAGCGCTGGGTGTTCTCCAGGAAAACGGTGTCTACGCCTGTTTCCTCTACCTGAAAGCCAAGGAAAAAGAAAACGGCGACGTGGTTATCGAGGAGATGCTCAATTTGCTGGATAGATTGGGTTTTGGCTGGAACAAACCGGAAGATGAAAACGGCAGGGTGGATATAAGTGCCGAGGCGGTCTTGAAGCACGTCACCGAAAAGGTCACGGCCAACCTCGAACGATTGTTGTTGGCCAAAGAGACACTGGAACAGATGCTGATTTATGCCCGATACGGGGCCAAAACGCGCGGTTAAGGAGGTAAAATGTTATGTGGCGTGCTTACCGGGTCATCTTTCGCCTACGTTCTTCCCTACATATAGGTTTAAGGAAAGTTGGTAACCTTCAGCGAACGCGTCCTTACGTGACCGGGCGTGCGTTTTGGGGTGCGCTGACCATGCGGTTGACGCGGGATGCGGCGGGGGCTGGTCCGGCCACCGAGTCTCTTCGGTACAAGGACATTGGCGAGCAGATTAACCAGAACCTTGCATTTACCTATTTTTACCCAGCTACACAAGCAGGGGGCGATTATCAGGTTGCCTGGCCGTGGGAGAAGGAAAACCTGTTCCGACGCCGTTTTCTTAGTAGTTACCAGGGAACGGCCCTGTCTGCCTTTCATGAGTCTGCGGCCATAGGGATGCTCCGCGAAGTCGAGTTCATATCCCCTTATACCCTGGATACTGGAGAACCGGTTTTTCTGGTCGGTTATATATTCGAGAGCAAAGGCAGTAAATTGGCCTGGCGGGAAGCGCTCACGAGGGTTCAGTTTGGTGGTGAGCGGGGTTATGGCTGGGGCGACGTAGGCTTAATCAGAATCGACGATGTTAAAGATGATGTGTTGTTTGGCGGAAAAGCGAAGTTCGATGGTAGTGCCAAGCAGGTACGTATTTGTGTGTCCGCCTCAGAACCTTTGTTGGCCCACACTCTGGCTGTAAACCTGCCGGCCAAAGGGGAAGTGGAATCGCTCGTCGGCCGCGAATGGCGGTCATATAACTGCCTCCATCGCTACGCTGGCCAGCACGTAGAGTTTGTGGGTGTTTGCTTCACCCCAGGGAGCGTCGTGGACCAGGATCTCAATTTGGTGATAGGGAAGTTTGGTATATGGCGGAGGACAGATGGCAGTTCCTGACCCGCGGCAGGGACCCCGGGAAGGTACGAATCGTACTGGAGCAGAGGAGTGAAAAATTGTGGCAAAAGAAAACCAGATTTCCCTGGATATCCCTCTAGAAGAAGCCGATGAGCGAAAAAAGGTGCAGGAAACCAAACGGTTCAAACTTACCAAAGAACACCTGGACCGGGTGAGGCATATCGAGGGATTTCCCATTGCCAAAGATGAGGACATCATCAGCCTTTCCGACCCGCCCTATTACACGGCCTGCCCGAACCCGTTCATAGAGGATTTTATCAAGGAGCACGGCAAGCTATACGACCCGGATAACGACGATTACCGCCGGCAGCCTTTTGCGGCGGATGTATCAGAGGGTAAGAACGATCCCATTTACAACGCCCATTCGTATCACACCAAGGTGCCCCACAGGGCCATCATGCGCTATATCCTCCACTATACTGAGCCGGGAGACATCGTCTTTGACGGTTTCTGCGGCACGGGCATGACCGGCGTTGCGGCCCAGCTCTGCGCAGACTGCCAGGCCGTGCAATCCCTGGGTTACCGTGTGCTGGACGATGGCACTATCCTGGACGAAAAAGGTCAGCCCTTTTCCAAGCTTGGAGCACGCAAGGCTATATTAATCGACCTCTCCCCTGCCGCCACCTTCATTGCCTACAACTACAACACGCCGGTGGATGTCCGGGCCTTTGAGCGGGAAGCCCGGCGGATTCTGATTGATGTGGAAAGAGAATGCGGCTGGATGTACGAAACGCAGCACGTGGTGGATGGGAAGGTGCAGAAAGACGCAATGGGCAACCCCATCATGGGGAAAATCAACTACACCGTCTGGTCCGACATGTTTATCTGCCCCAGCTGTTCCGGAGAGCTTGTCTTCTGGGAAGTGGCGGTAGATAAAGAAGAAGGTAGAGTCCGGGGCGAGTTTCCCTGCCCCCACTGCGGGGCGACTCTCACCAAACGGACCCTGGAGAGGGCCACGGAAAGGGTGTACGACCGGGACATCGGGGAGTTTATCACCCGCGCCCGCCAGGTGCCGGTGCTGATCAATTATTCTGTGGGGAAACAAAGGTTTGAGAAAGTGCCCGACGAGTACGACCTGGAGCTGATCCGGAAGATCGAGGAGAGCGCGATACCATACTGGTATCCTACCGACCGCATGCCGGAGGGATACAATACCGAACAGCCTAAAGTATCACATGGGATTACCCACGTTCACCATTTTTACACCAGGCGAAATTTGTGGGTGCTAAGTTGCCTATATCATCATGGTAAAACATTTTTGACCTTAGTTCTAATCTTTCAATCAATATCTGCAACACTTTGTTCCAAGTTAGCAAGGTATAATTTGGGGAATCGAGGTAATGGTCCCGTTAGTGGCACTTTATATATTGCATCGCTTGTTGCAGAAGCAAATGCAACTAAAGTTTTTTCCGGTAAGATAAAAGATTTTAAGCGGGCTTTAGGCCTTACAAGAAACGTTAGTGACACATTAGTTTCCTGCAATTCGACTGGTAATGTAATGTTACGTGATGATTCGATTGACTACATCTTCACCGACCCACCATTCGGCGGAAACCTCATGTACTCGGAGCTCAACTTCCTCTGGGAAGCCTGGCTCAGGGTTTTTACCAACAATAAGCCCGAAGCCGTGGAAAACAAAGCCCAGGGCAAAGGCCCGAGGGAGTACCAGGAGCTCATGGAAAGGTGCTTTGCCGAGTACTACCGGGTCTTGAAGCCCGGCCGGTGGATGACGGTGGTGTTTCACAATTCCCAGAACCGGATCTGGAACGCCATCCAGGAAGCCATTCTGCGGGCGGGATTTGTCATCGCCGACGTGCGGACCCTGGACAAAAAGCAGGGGACCTTCAAGCAGGTTACTTCGACCACCGCGGTGAAGCAGGACCTGGTCATCTCCGCCTACAAGCCCAACGGCGGCCTGGAAAAGCGCTTTCACCTGGAGGCTGGGACCGAAGAAGGAGTCTGGGATTTTGTCCGCACCCACCTCAAACAGCTGCCGGTCTTTGTGGAGAAAAACGGCAAAGCGGAGGTCATTGCCGAGCGGCAGAACTACCTTCTTTATGACCGGATGGTGGCCTTCCACGTCCAGCGGGGAGTTGCCGTGCCTATGGGGGCGGCGGAGTTTTACGCCGGCTTAAAACAGCGCTTCCCGGAGAGAGACGGCATGTACTTCCTCCCCGATCAGGTGGTAGAGTATGATAAAAAGCGCTTTACGGTCCGGGAAATTGAGCAATTATCCCTTTTTGTAACCGATGAAAAATCTTCCATCCAGTGGTTGCGCAGTGAACTCTCAAAGAAGCCGCAGACCTACCAGGAAATCCACCCCAAATTCCTGCGAGAACTGCACAAAGCGCCGCACGAAAAGCTGCCGGAGCTCTCCGAGCTTTTAGAGCAGAACTTCCTTAAAGACGATCAGGGCCGCTGGTACGTCCCCGACCCCGGCAGACAGTCTGACCTGGAGAAGATGCGCGAGAAGGCCCTTCTCAAAGAGTTCGAAGAATATAAAGAAGGCAGGGGCAGGCTGAAAGTGTTCCGCACCGAAGCGCTGCGGGCGGGATTCAAGGCCTGCTGGGCTGCCAAGGATTACAAGACCATCATAGAGGTGGCCAGGCGCATACCGGATACCGTCCTCCAGGAAGATACCACCCTCTTGATGTACTACGATAATGCCTTGATGCGGGTAGAGGCATAAACAACTGGGCTATTTGAGGATCGCAGAACATATTTAGGAAAATCGCACGGAAAAGAGGGAAGTAATAAATGGCTGTGCCAGATTTCCAAAGTTTAATGCTTCCTTTTCTGAGACTGGTAGGTGATGGTCGAGAGTATACCCTCAGCAAAGTTGCAGATGACTTGGCTGACCAGTTGAATTTGAGTGTGGAAGAAAGGAAGGAAATGCTTCCCAGCGGGAGGCAAGCCCGCTTTCGCAACCGGGTGGGATGGGTAGCAACACATTTGAGAAAGGCCGGTCTAATAGAAAGCATTGGTCGAGGTAAGTTTCGGATTACTGCGCGTGGTAAAGAAGTATTAAAGGAAAACCTGCAGTATCTAGACATGAAATACCTGCAGCAGTTTCCTGAATACAGGGAGTTTCGAGGGCTAAGCAAGAATGAAGAGGAAGTCCCCTTGCATTCACTAGATAATGTTCAAACTCCCGAAGAACTGTTGGAATATACTCATCAGAAGCTACTTGACCAGTTATCCGAAGAGTTGTTGGAACGAGTGAAAAACTCCTCAGCCGACTTTTTTGAAAAACTTGTTTTAAATTTATTGGTCGCTATGGGCTATGGAGGTTCAGTGAAAGATGCAGCCGAAAAGGTTGGTAGAACCGGAGATGGAGGTATAGATGGGGTTATCAAACAAGATAAGCTAGGTTTAGACGTTATATGTGTCCAGGCCAAGAAGTGGCAAAATCAGGTAGGGGTAAGTGTGGTTCGCGAGTTTGTGGGCAGCTTACTCGACCGCAAGGCTAAAAAAGGTGTCTTAATCACCACTTCGTCCTTTTCCAACGAAGCAAAAGAATATGCCGCTCGGGTGGGCAACGCGGTTCTTATCGATGGTCGGAAATTGGCGGAGTTAATGATCGAACACGGTGTTGGCGTCACCGAGACAGCAAGGTATGTCCTTTACAGGATTGATTCAGATTACTTCGAAGAAGAAAATTAGGTTGATTGTTACCGGTGAGGTGTCGGCTTTGAGACGTGACGCCAGATGGCGGCCCGGATCTTGGGCCTGGAGCCGGGAGTACCGTGAACCGGTGAAGGTTATTGAAGCCCTGGACCTGTGGGGAAAGAACGTCTACCGCGTCTGGGTGCCGGGCCGGGACGCGGTTATCCGCCTTCAGGAAGACGAGTTATCCCCGATAACAGAGGCAGGCATACCCAGTAGGGAACAGCTTATTTACACCGTCGCCGCGGCCCGAATCGCTGAAAGCCTGGCCAGGCCGGATGTCCTGCTGGCGCCTTTGGAAGGCTGCGTCATTCCTCTGCCCCACCAGCTCTACGCTCTTTCCCGGGCTATTTCCGGCAACAGGGTCCGGTACCTTCTGGCTGACGAGGTCGGCCTCGGCAAGACAATAGAAGCCGGTCTAATCATGCGCGAGCTGAAGCTCAGGGGGCTCGTCAGGCGCACGCTGGTGGTGGCGCCGAAAGGCCTGGTGATGCAGTGGGTGCAGGAAATGGAAAACCGCTTTCGGGAACGCTTTCACCTGCTGATGCCCGCCGAGATCGCAGCTCTGTCGTACTTTGAATGGGAGGCCAACGTCTGGCAGCGGTTTGACCAGGTAGTCGTTCCCATGGATGCCGTAAAGCCTTTGGAATCGCGCCGGGGGTGGAGCAGGGACCAGGTAAGCCGCTATAACCGGGAACGCTTCGAAAACCTTATCGCTGCGGGTTGGGATTTGATTATTGTCGATGAAGCCCACAGAATTGCCGGCAGCACGGATGCCGTGGCCAGGTACCGCTTAGGCCAAGCGCTGGCTGAAGCTGCACCGTATCTTCTCCTCCTCACGGCGACGCCCCACCAGGGGAAAACGGATTCCTTCCACCGGCTCATGGCCCTCCTTGATAGGGAGGCTTTTCCCGGTGTTGAGTCCATAAAGCGGGAGAGGGTGGCCCCGTACGTAATCCGCACCGAAAAACGCCGGGCCATTGATGAGAAAGGTCAGCCGTTATTCAAACCGCGCCGCACCCAGCTGGTGCCCGTGGTGTGGCAGTCCCGGCACAAAAAGCAGCGGGAACTATATGAAGCGGTGACGGAATATGTGCGGGAAGGATACAACCGGGCGCTGAAAGAAAAGCGAAACTATATCGGCTTTTTGATGGTTCTCATGCAGCGCCTGGTAGCCAGCAGCACCAGGGCAAGCCGGACCGCCCTGGAACGGAGGCTGGAAGCGATCGAACAAGAAGCTCCGTTTCAAACTAACAGTGAAATAGAGCTGGAAGAAGACTGGTGGGACCTCGACGGGCAGGAGCAGCTCGAGCAAATTCTGAAGCACCGCTTAGTCGCCTTCGCCAGTGAACGGGAAGAGGTCAAGCGTCTTTTATCCCTGGCGCGTCAGTGCGAGTCCCAGCCCGACGCGCGGGCCGAAGCCTTGCTGGAGTGGATGTACCGGCTGCAGGCCGAAGAGAACAACCCCGAGCTCAAGTTTCTCATCTTTACAGAGTTCATTCCGACCCAGGAGATGCTCAAGGAGTTTCTGGAAAACAGGGGGTTTAGCGTTGTTTGTCTAAACGGGTCCATGGGGCTGGAAGAAAGGCGGAGGGTCCAGCAGGAATTTGCCGGTTCCGCCAGGGTGCTTGTATCCACCGATGCCGGCGGCGAGGGATTGAATCTGCAGTTTTGCCACGTGGTCATCAACTACGACCTGCCGTGGAACCCCATGCGCCTGGAGCAGCGCATCGGCCGGGTGGACCGCATCGGCCAGGAACACGTTGTCCGGGCGCTCAACTTCGTCCTGCAGGACACTGTTGAATACCGGGTGCAGGAAGTCCTGCAGGAAAAACTGGCCGCAATCCTGGCGGATTTCGGCGTTGACAAGATGAGCGATGTTCTCGACTCGGCTGAAGTAGCCTCTGATTTCGAGGATTTGTATAAAGAGGCTATCCTCAACCCGGAAGAAGTTGAGTCCCGTATTGAGCGGCTGGAGGCTGAACTTAGGCAGCGCATCCAGGAAGTAACTGCGGCCAACCGGCTTTTGGGAGAAGACGCAGAGCTCGATTCCCGGCTGGTGGAGAAGATTTCCGGCCATCCGCTTCCGTACTGGGTAGAGCGCATGACCGTTAACTTTTTGGTGAGCGAAGGCGGAAGAGTAGAGCCCAAACTGGCAGGTTATGATTTAACCTGGCCCGACGGCTTCACCATGGAGGATGTGACTTTCTCCCGGCAGGAGGCAGATAAGCACTCAATGTCTTATCTCAGCCTGGAAGAACCGAGGGCTCGCGCTCTTGTCTCCCGCCTGCCACTGGCCGTGGCGGGTCAGCCCGTTGCGAAGGTCAGGCTCAAAGGACTGCCGAAGGAGATAAGCGGTTACTGGTCTTTATGGCGGATATCTCTTATGGCGGAAAACATGCGTGAGGTTCGGGTTCTACCCTTGTTCCAGCAGGAAAAAGACGACAAAATACTCATTCCCACCGCACGCAGGATATGGGATTTGTTGTTACAGGAAGAAACCCCGCTCGAAATCCAGGGTTATATTACAGGCGAAAAATCCGAGGAAATCTTTGAGAGGCTCCAGAAACAGGCTGTACGATACGGGCATAACCTTTTCCTGGAACTTAAAAACCATTATGAAGAGCACCTGCAGAAAGAGCGGGAAAAAGGCCAATATGCGTTCCAAATTCGCCGGCAGGCCATTATGAGGGTTGGCCTGCCCGCCGTGCGCCAGCACCGCCTGGCCGAACTGGAACGCGAGGAGAAAGAGTGGGCCTTGCGGTTACAGCAGAAGGAAAAAATCTTGCCGGAACTAAGCGCAATTACCATTATTTACGTAGAAGGTGCATGACCGTGAACTGGCGTGACCTTATCCTTCAAAACTTACAGCCAAATATATCAAGGCTTACTTTAGTGGCTGACCCCGACGGCTTGCTCCTGGAAGAAGATGTTCTCTCGACCTTAGGGGAAATGGGGCTTGATGTCCTTGTTTTTAGTGATCCCATCACCTTTCGTTATGCGTATGAAGCAAACTATCGCTCCAGGTGGGATCGGGGCGAAGCGGCACATTTGGTAGTGGTGGTACAGGGCGGCCCGCAGGAACTGCGCCGCCTCCCCTTCGATGTATGGCGAAAGGGCCATAAGCTTTTCTTCAGCCTCGCCGACATCTTTCCCAAACTCAGCTATCCGGTAGTTGCGGCCATGGAGAAGTCGGACCTGGATAAGCTTTACAGGGCGTACCAGGATTACAATGGTCCTGTGCTGGGGGAGAAGGCGACCAAGGATTTTATCCTAAAACGCGTTTTTGGCATAATACCCGACCTTATCAATTCACCGGTCGAGCTGATGAAGATGCTGCTTTCGCGGCATTGCAACTTTGTGACTGTGCCCTCGATTTTGGACGAACACCTTATCCATTGTTTAAGAGAAAAGAGCGTTTTTAAGAACTGGCCGCTGGAAGACATCATCCCCAGCAGGGAAGCCTTTTTTGCTTTTCTGCAAGAAAAATGGCGTCGCTTCCTGGAAAGCACGGCCAGAGGAGAGAAATTTACCGAGGTTCCCTTTGACCATTATGACATACGGGTGTACATCGACAACCTGTTCTTGGAAGGTAGTTTAAGGCCTGTTCCGGTTGCGAGTACGGAAGGTATGCCCGCCTGGGTCCTGCCAGGTGTACTCTTCGATAAGCAGGCTGAGGAAAGGCGCAGGATCAAGTGGCTGCTAGAGAAGATACGACAAGATTTGCCTGGAGAAACGGCAACCCACAGGGACTGGCAGCGCCTGGCCGTTCTGTGGGCGGAATTGCTTGTGCTTAGCGGGGAACTGAATCAGGACATAAAAACTGAAAGTAAACCGCAAATTGAGGAATTGCACGATCAATTGGAAGAGCGCTTTGCGAGCTGGATGCTCGTGCGCTACGGTTCTTTAGCGAACCTTCCTTACACGTCCAAACCGGTGATGGTGCATCACATACCCCGTTATCTGGCTCATTTGCGCGCCAAAGAAAGAGTAAAAAACATTGCTCTGCTCGTAATTGACGGCCTGGCATTAGATCAATGGCTGGTTATCCGCAATTTCCTGAGAGACAGGTACCCGGCGTGGCGAGTCGAGGAAAACCAGGTCTTTGCCTGGGTACCGACCTTAACTTCTATCTCGCGGCAGGCACTCTTCGCTGCAGAGCCGCCCCTGTATTTTAAGGACACTCTAACGACAACCTCAAAAGAAGAACAGCATTGGCATAAATTCTGGGAAGACAGCGGTGTCGGGAGAGGAAATACCTACTACCGTAAAGGTTTGGGTGACGAGCTGGTAAGTGAAATTGGAGAATTTTTAGGATCACAGTTCGAGATCGTGGGTCTGGTTATAGATAAAGTGGACAGAATCATGCATGGCATGGAGCTGGGAACAGCTGGTATGCACCAGCAAATCAGACTTTGGGCCGAACAGGGTTACTTGATACAGCTAATTGATTATCTCCTTAAAAACAAATTTGCCGTGTATCTGACTTCGGATCACGGTAATATTGCGGCCAGGGGAATGGGCCGTTTGCCGGACGGAGTCCTGGCTGAGTCCCGCGGTGAGCGGGCCAGAATTTATCATTACGAAGTTTTTCGGCAGCAGATGATGGAAGAAATAGAAAATGCCATCCGTTGGCCTGGTTTTGGTTTACCCCAGGGTTACTCCGTTCTGCTGGCCAGGGGCCGGTCGGCCTTTGTTTCTGAGGGTGAAGAAGTTGTAAGCCATGGCGGAATATCTTTGGAAGAGGTTGTCGTTCCTTTTGTCAGGATTTGGGAGGAGTATTGATCATGGCATTAAATATCGGTTTTGACCGGAGAGTTAAGCTGGAATGGCTGGATGCCGCCGCCTGGAAAGCCGCAACGGAAACAGACATTGCTGAGGTACGGAAATACCTTGATGATTTCTTGCAATCAGAATGTCGAAGTAGAGAGGCACGCAGGAAGACCATAACCGTATTAACTCGGATTTGGGTCAGGGTACCGCAGAAACATCGGTCATTACAGGAGCGGGCTTTAGGAATTCTAACCGAGGATGGCCCCGATACGAGACTCTGGTTGCACTGGGGCATGACCCTTGTGGCCTATCCATTTTTTCGCGATATAGCGGATATTATTGGTCGTCTTTTGACACTGCAGAATGAAGTTTCTCTAGAGCAGATTTACCGCCGGCTGGCGGAACGCTGGGGGGAAAGGTCAACTGTTCGCCGGGCGAGCCAACGAGTGGTACGTTCAATAGTAGACTGGGGCGTTCTCCAGGATACGGCCGTAAAAGGCGTTTATATTCCCACCGCCAAAAAAGGCCCGGCCAGCGCTAGTGTTCAGTTATGGTTTTTAGAAGCCCTGTTGTATTCGGAATCCACCCAAGCGGTGATCCTGCAACAATTGCCAAAGTTACCCTCAGCTTTTCCGTTTCACCTGGATATTTCGGTGGCGAATATACGGCAATCTAAACGGTTTGAAATACAGCGTCAGGGTTTAGATTTAGACATGATTACAATTTTACGCCGGTAAAGTCCGTATCCGTATCTTTTACCGGATTTTTCACCGGTAAATTGATGGTTTTACTACAAGAAGATGCTGAGCCTGTTGAGCGATTGTACCCTTTGATACAAAGACATCTTTCACTTCTCTGGATGATTATGAAAGGAAGGAAATTATGTGGATAGGTAAAATCAAACTACCGGAAGAGTTGATTAAGGCACAGGCGGATGGGAGACTGGTTATATTTGCGGGTGCTGGGGTATCCATGAGTTCGCCGTCTAACCTACCCAATTTCATGGACCTAGTAAAAGAGACTCAATCTAAGATAGGTAATCTATTGACGTGGAATTCCGGAAAAGAAGCCCCTGATCGCTTTTTAGGGCGGCTCAAGGAGAAAGGCCCCAGGGTTCATAAATTAGTCTGGGATAGAATAAAGAATCAAGCTTCCAAGCCGACAGACCTCCATTACGCTCTTTTATCATTATTTCGCAGCCCTCAAGAAGTCCGGATTGTGACCACAAACTTTGATACGCATTTTTCTACAGCTGCAGCCGAACTTTTCGACGGTGAAGTTCCCATATATCATGCTCCTGCCCTGCCCCTGGGGCACCGATTCAATGGTATTGTTTATCTTCATGGCTGCGTAGACCAGAAACCGGAAGAATTAATTCTTACCGACAGGGACTTCGGGCGGGCCTATCTTACTGAAGGTTGGGCTACCCGTTTTTTGGTGGGGATATTTGGTAGCTACGAAGTTCTATTTGTGGGTTACAGTCACAATGATCTGCCTATGGAATACCTGGGGCGTGGCCTCCCGCCAGAGACTAAACGCTATGCCCTCATTCCTGAAGATGAGATTGAAAAGTGGAGGTTCAGGGGAATAGAACTAATTCCATACCCGCGTAGCCGAAAAGACCGAAACCATAATGACCTTGTCGAGGCTGTAAAATCGTGGGAATCCCAAACCAGAATGGGCCTGGCAGAACATGAGCAACGCATCAAGGACATAGTGCAGTTTCCGCCACCCCTTGACAGAGAAC
>JABLXW010000017.1 GCA_013177945.1 Bacillota bacterium | reverse complement strand
GTCCGTACGGTACCGACCGGACAAATGGAAACCCTGATGCGAGGGCCGTAGTTGGCCAGCAACTGGCTCCCCAGAACCTGCCCTACAGGAATAAAGAATTGGTCATCAGCCAGTTCTTTTAAAGTGGTTTGGATTGCCAGTGTTGTGTCGGAAGCCAGGCGATTAATCCGGACGATGTTGGGCTGCATCAGGACGATCCGTCCCTGGCTATCTTTATGAACAAAAATTAATTCGTGGTAGTCAACCGACTCCGCAATTTTTTGTTTGATGGCGTTGTTCACCGCTTCCGTTGCCACCCAGCGGGCCTTGGCCTCCGCAATCTCCCGAATTGTGGGCTTGAGATTGTTTTCGAAGATAAAAAAAGTGAGAGAAAACAAACCGAGCGCTGCAAAAAAGAGGAGCAAACCTATTTTGAGGCCTGAGGTACGGCGCCGCAATGCTGCCACCTCCTCCCCGGCATACCTCCATTATATGAAGAGAATGCAGGGAAGGTGAATCAACATCCGGGGTGCACCAGCAAAACTCCTTTACCGCCAGAAAGATGGCTGGAGCAAAGTAATCTGGAGCAAGGGAGGCATCCGGTACGAGATTTCTGCCCGGGTTCCTCAAGAGGAAATAGTAAAAGTCGCCGCTTCTCTGGAACCGCTCTAACTCGATTAGAATTTTCGAAAATCTTTGATTTGCAACCCCGTCAGGCGGGGTTTCTTTTTTTTGAAAAATTTTCAGTTCCGTGATCCAAAACCCTTTCTGAAAAGTCATATATAACAAAGGGAAACTTGGGAGGCATTTCCCGGCTCCTCAGATACAACCATACATTGGGGGTGAGAAAAACACCCTGAAAAGCTGCAGGAAGTGTGTTGAATCTAACCCATCTTAGATGATCTGCACAAGCGGGGGAAAGCTAAATCAGGCGGAACCGCAAACTCAGTAATACCAGGTGACTGTGGTTCTGGTTAAAGATCTTGAAACTGGTCTGGACCGGGTGTTTGCGCGACAGCCGGGGCAAAGAAGTGATGCTTTTTAAGTTCACGCCTTTTGGCGGCGAGATAAGACAGGATTACGCTCTTTTCCCCGCGGCGGTTTTTCGCCTGGGGCAAAAGATATTTTGCCTATTGCGGGGCGGAACAGCAAGAAATCATCCTCGTCGATTATCAGACACAGAAAGAAGTTTTCCGCAAGCGGTTCCCAGAGCGTGTCGCTTATCTTAGTGCCCACCCCACGTCAGAAGAATTCCTCTTGCCCGGAGATTGAGAGGGATAATTCCGTACATGGATGACATGGAGATGACTACCACTTTGCCGTTTTTGGAACGGTGATTCGGCCAATCCGGTGCTTGACGAGGGTTCCGAGACTTACCGCATCACGTACCCCAGTCTCGCCAACCTGTGGGTTCGGGTGACAGAGGGGGTATGAGCCGTGATGCCCTCTGTGGCATGCAGACGCCGGCAGCGGCTCGGAGGCGCAAGGAAGAGGCGTCGTTACTCCGTGATTCAGGACAACTGTTCAATCGCCTCGCGCAGCCGCGGCTGCGCCACGTGGGTGTAGATCTGGGTGGTAGCCACGCCAGTATGCCCGAGCAGGTAAGGAATCACCTTATCCAGCGGAACGCGATGTCTTCCCTGGTAGCAATAAGGTCGAACTCATGGTGATCCGCAGTTACAAGGCAGGCACCGCGGACTTTTGCTTCCGCGGCCGCTATTGAGTCCGCTAAAGACAACCTGTAAGTCGCTTTCAACCTGCCGGCCTCCAGAAAAACCTCCTGGGTGATCTCAGTGACTTCGATAACAGGTAGTGCCCGTATTTTTTCCAATACCTGTTCACTTGTCTCCGGGCCTACTTCGCGATAGATGCCGTAGTAAACCTCCAGCAGGTTTAGCCGGTGCAGGAACAAATTGGGCTCATGATGATTAGACTTCCGCAGCAGTTCTTCCACAACATCCGCACCAGCTTCGTCGTTCAGAAAGGCGATGAGGGCACAGGCATCAAGCACATAATAATCGCTCATGTTTCCAGATCCTTTTCCAATTGCTTGGACTGCAGGTATTTTTCTACGTTAAAGCCCTTTCCCTTCAAAATCCCCCGCGCCTCACGAATTGGATCTTCCACGGGTTTGAGAAGAAATCCCTCGCGCACCTCCACGATGGTTACTCGCTTACCTTTCAGTTTTCGCGCTATCTCTGCCGGCAAATTCAGTTCGTCTGCATTCACTTCAGGGGTTAGCAACACCTTCACCTCCATAAACGTCCTGTATAGAGACAACAGTGCTATTTGTAAAATTGTACCACAAGGAATTGTACCACAAGGAACTCCCTGATCTCAACTATTACGGGAATCTTGTTACGTCAAAAGGAAAGAAGAGGGCTTATTACGTCTGCACTGCGAAATCGCCAGGCTTACCGGGCCGGGGAAGCTGTAAATCTCAATATCTTAATGCTCCGGAATTAGAAGAAATCGTTTGAGAAAGGACATCCGGTTGGCTGACAAATCCAGAAAGGCTTCGCGACATCAAAGCCAAAATTCCCGACACTATACCCGAAACCGTAGCCATTCTCGAAACTGCTGCGGCGGGCAATGGTTTCTACGGCAGACACGCCCCCGCAGGTGGTTGACCTGCAAAACCCGCGCTCGCTTCTTACGCTGGGAGATGCCCTGGGATACCCGGAATGGCTGGCCTGGTCGCCGGATAGCCGGCAGCTCGCTTGTATAACGGGATGCGACCGCGTAGCCAGTACCAATAAACGTCTGAAAGTGGTCAGCATAGTGAACTCCGGGTTCCAGGTACAAGACCTGGGCAAGGCTGGTATGGTAGACACCCGTCCTTTCTGGGGGAACAACGGGCAGTGTCTCTTCTATGCCCGCGGCCGGGAAAACCAGGCCTGGCTTGAAGAAGGCAGGCAGCAGGAAGTGAGAGTTCCCGGTCAACAGGTATGGTGCAGGAAAGATGCTGAGGAGCGGCCGGTAACCGCCCCGGAGAACACCCAGGCGGACTACCTGTTGTCTTCATCACCTGACGGTAAATTCCTGGTCTTTGAAAGGCTGGACTGGTTGTTTGACCAGGGTTCTCTGTATCTGCTGGACCTGGACGATGGAGATTTCTGCCCGGGTTCCTCAAGAGGAAATAGTAAAAGTCGCCGCTTCTCTGGAACTGCTCTAACTCGATTAGAATTTTCGAAAATCTTTGATTTGCAACCCCGTCAGGCGGGGTTTCTTTTTTTGAAAAAAATTTTCAGTTCTGATCCAAAACCCTTTCTGAAAAGTCATATATAACAAAGGGAAATACTTCTTACGTTTGAAACCCTGGATTCACTCCGGGACCGCCAAAACTTGCCCGTTATCCGGTCTCCTACCAGGGACAGGTGGAGGGATGGCCTTGCCTTTTTCGCCCAAACCGGGAGCGAGGACAGGAGATTACCATCTCGATCTCTGCCCGCCGGCTGAGTTGGCGCAGTCTTACGCCCGCTGTTACTCCCTGAAGGTGCCGCCCGACCTTATAAAGCCCCGGCGGACCCTGTCAGAAACCGAGCTTGGGCCGTGCCTGAAAGCCGGCGCCTCGTTTATCGCCGTTGCCGAAGGGGTAATCACCCCCGTATACCGTGCCGGTCTGCAGCGAGAATATATCTATATCCTCTGCGATCCGGAACTCGTAGCCCTCAAAATCTTCGCCGCTCCGGAGGTTTTGGCTGCGGCTGAAGAGGTCGGGGTTAGGCCCGGCACCGTCTTCGCCGAGGAAAGCTGCGGGACGAACGCCCTGGCCCTGGCGCGGGAGCACCAGCGCCTCGTTGCCATACGCGGCGAGCAGCACTACTGCGCCGTCTTCAAGGACTGGTGGTGCGTCGCCGGCCCGGTAAAAGACCCTAAAGGCAAAATCGGCGGCTACCTTGATATTTCAATGCACGCGAAAAGGGAACTGGGTTGAGTCGCAGCGCACCTGCAAACGCTGGTTGATTCGATAGAAAGGGAGCTTTACCTCAGGGAACTTAAGCAAAAACTCCCCGTGCCTATTTGCTCTTATGCCTATGAGAGAGGTTTCTTTTCAAAAACCTGGCTAATTGAAAGAGGACAGCCGCCAGTGTAAAACTTCGCGCCTTAAAGGACGAATTTCAAGCTTCCGCCCGACTCAGGCTGGATCTGATCCTGTAGACGCGGTCACGCTAAGGCACTCATGCCGGCGGAAGTTACTTGATGCACAGCAGGTTCCGAGTAATGTCGACGGCAAGTGCTTATCATGATAAGCAGTGGATCGCAGGAATCAAGGTGTGCCCTTTAAACAGATGCGGGCGAACTTCCGTTTCCCCGCGCGAATGACCATGCCGTTATTTACAGGGACAACCGCATCGGCATCCAGGATCTTTTCCCCTTCGATTTTTACCGCACCCTGGGCGATCAGCCGCTTCCCTGCCGAGGTGCTGTTTGCCAGGCGGGCCTTTACCAGGAGCTTGGGAAGCCAGATCCTCTCGCCGTCCTCCAATTCTCCCGGGTCCAAAAACACTTCCGGGATTTCTTCCGGCATTTCTCCTCTTTGAAAGACGGCAATAAACTCTTCCTCCGCATGCCGCGCGGCCTGAGCGTCGTAATATAAGGAAACAAGTTCGCGCGCCAGTCTCATTTTGGCGTCCCTGGGGTGAAGGGAGCCTCCGGCCAAACCGTTTTTTATCTCCTGGATCTCGTTCAGATCCACCGGTGTGACAAGTTCAAAATAACGGAGGATCAGTTCGTCCGGGATAGACATTGTTTTCCCGTAAATTTCTTCCGGGGGTTCGGTAATTCCAATATAATTGCCCAGGCTCTTGCTCATCTTCTGAACGCCATCTAGCCCTTCTAAAATAGGCATTAAAACGGCCACCTGGGGCTCCTGCCCGTATTCCCGCTGGAGATCCCGACCTACCATCAGGTTGAACTTCTGATCGGTTCCCCCGATTTCCACATCCGCGCGTAACACAACAGAATCATAGGCCTGTATTAAAGGGTAGAGAAATTCATGGACTCCGATGGGAAGGCCTTCCCGGTAACGGCGTGCAAAATCGTCCCGCTCCAGCATCCTGGCAACGGTATACTTTGCCGCCAGTTCAATCACCTCGGTAAAGGAGAGGGGTGCCAGCCACGTGCTGTTGAAAACAACCTCCGCCCGGTCGAGATCGATGATCTTCCCGATCTGCGCCTTGTACGTTGCCATATTGGCCATCACCTCAGCCTCGGTCAGCTGCTTCCGTGTTTCCGTGCGTCCGGAGGGATCGCCAATCCGGGCCGTAAAATCGCCGAGAATCAGAACGACCTCGTGGCCCAGCTCCTGAAACTGGCGGAGCTTGTGCAAAACAACCGTATGTCCCAGGTGAATATCAGGAGCGGTGGGATCAAGCCCTAATTTGATCTTGAGGGGCCTGTTTTGCGCAAGAGAGCGCCGCAGTTTTTGAACAAGCTCCTCCTGGGGAATGATCTCAACCGCACCGCGGCTGATGGTTTTCCACTGTTTTTCAAAATCCAGAACCAGTTTTGACACGAGCCAGTCCTCCCAATTTTAACGTTAAACTAATCCACCGGGCATAAAAATACCATTTTTTCATCACTAACACAAGGAATCTTTAAAGATTGGCCTCGAGGATCTTCGCCAGGTCGGAATATCCTGCGGCCCGGGGGTTTGCAGCCAAAGAGGATGACGCAAGCGCGGCTTCGGCCAGAGAAGAGAGATCCTCCTGCTGCAAACCAACATCTTTCAACTTTGCGGGGATCTTGAGCCGGGCCCGCAGCGCAACGACAAATGAAACAAGGCGGCGGGCTGCTTCAATCGAAGGAGTTTCGGGTGGAACAAGCCCGAGGGCCTGCGCAATCCGGGCGAATTTTTCCTCAACGAAAATCAGGTTGTACTCCATGACATACGGAAGCAAAATGGCGCAGGCAAGACCATGCGGGATGGAGTACCGGACCCCCACCGGGTGGGCAAGGGCGTGCGCCGCACCCGGGCGGGCATTGTTGAGCGCGATCCCGGCCATTAAACTTCCCAATGCCATTTTTTCACGTGCTTCCCGGTCATTCCCGCGCGTGTAAGCTGTGTACAGGTTCCGGCAGATAAGAACTGCAGCCTCAAAGGCAAGCGCCTCCGTAAGAGGATGCGACCAGCGGGAGGTATAGGCTTCGAAGGCGTGGGTTAAGGCATCCATTCCCGTAACCGCGGTGAGCTCCGGCGGCATGGTCATGGTTAAAACGGGATCCACAAGGGCAACTGCCGCCATCCACATGTCGCAACGAATGCTTTGCTTCCGGCAGGTTTCGGGATCAATCAAAACGGCATTTCTGGTAGCCTCGGCCCCGCTCCCTGCTGTCGTGGGAACCGCAAGCCAGGAAATACCCTCCTGTTCAACGGGCCGTCCTTCGAAATATTCTTTCACCGACCCCTGCGCATGGTAAAGACCGGCCACCGCCTTTGCAATATCAAGGACGCTTCCTCCCCCGGCCCCGACGACGAAATCAACCTTTGCGCGGCGGGCTTTTTCGAGACCGGCCTCTACCACTTCAAGGGTTGGCTCGGCAGGAACCTCGTTAAAAATAATGACATCGAGTTCTGCTGAAGAAAGAGGGGCGAGAATCCGGTCAATCATCCCGCTTGCTTGAAGGGCGCGGCGCCCGGTAACCAGAAGGAGCCTCCGTCCGAAACGAGCCGCCTCCTCACCTAAACGCCCCGCAGTTCCGGGTCCAAAAATAATGCGCGGGGGAACTAACAAATCAAAAAGCACTCTTCTGCCTCCAATCCAGAACAAGAGGGACTTGCCCAAAAAACGGATCAGGTCTTAAAATGTTTGCGGAGGGATCCTAAATGAACCGGGTACATAAACAAATTCTGCGGAGCCTGCTACACTCACCTAAAAGCTTTTGGCAGTTGATTCGAGACCAGAACACCCACCTTGCAGGGTATACCCAGGCCCTTGCTTCCCTGGCTGAACAGGATTTAGTCAAGGAAAAAAATCATCTCCTGGAATTAACCGAAAAGGGGAATGAAGCGGCGCGCAGAGAAGGTTTAATCCCATATCAGAATGTGACATGCACCCACTGCGCCGGGCGCGGCATTTCTCTCGAGTCCTTTTTTAAAAATCTAACCCAGGAATTTTGCCGCATCGCGGCTTTCCGCCCCCAGGCCATCCCGGAGTTCGATCAGGGCTACATTGAACCTGAAATTACCGTTGCCCGGGCGGCATTCATGTACGCCCGGGGCGACCTGGAAGGCCAGAAAATCATCATTTTGGGGGATGATGATCTGACGAGCCTTGCGGTGGCGCTCACCGGTTTGCCCAAAGAGATCACCGTCCTGGAGATTGACGAACGCATCCTGGATTTTATCAACCGGGTAGCCGCAGAACGGAAATGGGGCCACCTCAAAACGTATAAATATGACGTCAGGGAGCCCCTCCCTGCCGGCCTCGCGGGCAAGTACGACACCTTTTTTACCGACCCTGTGGAAACACTCCCCGGTTTAAAACTGTTTCTCTCCCGCTGCACCGAAGCCCTGAAAGGCAGGGAGAGCGCGGGCTATCTGGGCTTAACCCACCTGGAGGCTTCACGCCAGAAATGGTACTCGATCCAGAAAATGTTTCTGGAAATGGGTTTCGTAATCACCGACCTGATCTATAATTTTCACTGCTACGACCTGGAGCGCTCCACTTTTATTAAACGAAACTACCCGGTGATTGAGGCCTCCCCGTTCAACCTCAGCGTTCCTGATGTCAACTGGTACACCTCAAACTTAATCCGGCTGGAAGCAGTTCAGGACCCGCGGCCTCTAACCCGGGGGGCTGTACAGCTGGGCCGGGAACTCTACTTCGACGAGGAGGCTCATGCCACCTTACCCCTCCGGAGTTGAAGACTCATCGATGGCCCGGTTCGCCAGGAGATCGGCGCGCCTGTTTTGCGTTCTGGGGATGTGACTGAGTTTGCAGCTCGAGAACGCCCGGGAAAGGGACCGCGCCTGCTGGACGAGGGGAGCAAGGTGCGGGCTCCGGACGCGGTACTCCCCGTTCCACTGGCGCGCCAGAAGCTCGCTGTCCGTATAGACTTCGACTTGAGTGGCGCCCTGCGCCAGGGCTTCCTGCAACGCAAGCAGCAGGGCGCGGTATTCCGCAACGTTGTTGGTTGCCTTTCCCAGGTACTCCTTTCTCTCTTTTATTATTTGCCCGGCCTCGTTGCAGACAACAACTCCCGCCCCGGCCCTCCCGGGATTCCCCCGGGAGGCGCCGTCTATATAAAAAACCAATTTTTTCTGGTGCGGCATCGATGTTCCTCCCTATCTTTCCGCAGCCCTGCTCTCCGGTCAACTCACCGCAAGCGACCTTCCAGAGGACGTTCCACTTTTAAAATTTTTAAAAATATAGAAATGGATCTGTGTTGACCCGGGAAACCAGAACCTCCAGCTCCACTTTTTCTTTCTCTGCCCTTTCTCGCAAGTAACCGGCCAGGACGGGGACAACCACCCACTCCGTTCCGTGATGCCCGGCATCAACAACAGCAATCCCGTGCGCCTTTGCCTCAAGGGCCTCGTGGTGCCTGACATCTCCCGTAAGGTAGACATCGGCGCCGGCTTTCAGCGCCCGGGCGAGAAGGGACATCCCGCTCCCCCCGCAAAGCGCCACTTTCTTGACGATCCTGCCGGGATCTCCGATCACCCGCACCATTTTCAACTCCAGCAACCTTTTAACTTCTCCGGCAAAGCGGTCAAGCGAAACGGGCTCCGGCAGCTTCCCCACCCGCCCGAAGCCGTAGCAGCGTCCCTGGTTCCAGAGAGGATAAACATCGTAGGCCACCTCTTCATAGGGATGGGCCTGCAGCATTGCCTCTAAAACCCGGGAAAGCTTCTCCTCGGGGACAATGGTTTCCAGCCTGAACTCCCGGGCCTTCTCCAGTTCCCCCACCCGACCCAGGAAGGGATCGGACCCGGGAAGCGGGCGAAAGGTTCCGGTGCCTTCGGTCTGGAAAGTGCATTCCGAATAATTCCCGATCCATCCCGCTCCCCGGCTGCACATTGCCTCACGCACGGCATCTTCGTACCCCTGAGGAACGAAGACAACAACCTTATATAACTTCTCGATACGCGTCGGCAGCAAGAGTTCGAGCTCCGCCAGGCCCAGGCGGCGGGCCAGCACGTCGCTGACCCCACCAGGGGCTGCATCCAGATTGGTATGGGCCACGTAGAGATGGATGCCAGCCTGCACCAGCCGGGCAATTAAAGAAGTGGGGAAGGTGTCAAAGGGCAAAGAGGAGAGGGGATCGCGGAAAAGGGGGTGGTGCGAGACAATGAGCTGCACCCCCACATCCACCGCCTCGTTTACCACTTCTTCCGTAACTTCGAGAGCCACCAGAACCTTTTCAATCACACCGGAACGCGAGCCGATAAGGAGGCCGGTGCGGTCCCCTTCCTGCGCCAGGAATTTCGGCGCCCACTCCTCAAGCCAGGTTATGAGCTTTTCGCATCTAACTGGCATGCGATCACCTTCTTAAAGAATTCAATCTTGCGAATCCACTCGCGTTGCATCTGCCGGGCCGCGGGGGTCCTGGCACGCTCCAGGGCTCTAACCACATTTTCCATCTCTCGAACCTGCTTTTCCAGAAAAGGAACAAGGAGGGGATGCCTTTTTTCCAAAAGCCTGGGCCCAAATTCGAGATGCAGCCTTGATTCCAAATCAGAGTCAGGATTCCCGAGGCTTCCCCCCTCCTTTCTTTCTCCACCTCCCGGGGAGCCTGGTTCGGCGACGATGATCTCGTAAAAATGTCCCCCTTCGAAAACCAGATCTTCGTCCACAAGCAGCCAGCCGTTGCTCAACAGCCAGTTGCGCAAAATTCCCGAGCCCCCCAGGGGCTGCAGGATAAGACGCTTCACCCTTTCGAGCACGGCCGGAGAAGCCTCCAGGATGTCCTTGATTTTTGCGCCTCCCATCCCGGCAATCACCACAGTCTCTGCTTCGGCAGGCTGCAGGACCTGAAGTCCGTCCCCTTCCCTGACTTGAATTTGCTTTTCCAAACCGTAAAAGGCAACCGTCGAGCGGGCTGCCTCCAAGGGGCCGGGGTGGAGTTCGCCGGCGATCACCCTGGGGGAAATGCCCTGTTTTATCAGGTACACAGGCAACAAAGCGTGATCTGTTCCGATATCGGCTACGATGGCGCCCGGTTTGACATAGGCCGCGATCCGGGCAAGCCTCTCCGGTAATTTCAAGCGCCTCCCTCCCGGTTTTTTAAAAGACTTATCAGGTTCCGATGCGTCCGTAAAAAAGATCCGAATTTTTAAGGCCGCTGCCCTGCAAAAACATCAGGAGTTGCCTGGCCCCCTCGGCCAGATCAAATTTCAGGGCTTCCCTGCAAGGCACCCAAACGGCATCCGCAACATCCGAGCCGGCCCTGAGGTCGCCTTCCAGGTAGCTGGCCAGAAAATCAACCAGGAGGTAGTGGTATGCAACCCCTCCCCCCGGATCCCGGTAGATTAAATCGAAAACACCCACGATGCGCCCAACTTCAATGGAAATGCCGCATTCCTCGCGAACCTCTCTTTTCAGGGCCTCGGCCAGTTCCTCCCCGATTTCCACGCCTCCTCCAGGAAAACTCCACAGCCCCTGGCTGGGTGGCGCGCTCCTCCGGACAAGCAACAACTCCTCTCCCTTCAAGACTACGCCCCCCACTCCTACCAGGGGGCGCGCCGGGTAGGCCCGGGAACTGGACCGGACGCCTTCCAAAACGTGAGAGGCAGCTCCAGGAAGAACGCGAAAAATTACGGTCCCCCCTCCTGTGTAAGCACAGGGATCAGGGCACTGGAGGTAGGCCCCGGGCCCCGCAGCAGAGGCAAGACCCAGCTCTTCCGGCCTGATTCCCCGGGAAAGGGCAGCATAGTAAGGCATCAGGGAGGACAGCCCGTGCATGCAGAGAGCCTGCCCTGGCCCCGGCCGCAACCGGTAGCCGTCCTCAATATAGAAGCAATCCCCTTCCCGGTAAACAGGGCAGCTCCCCATTACCTTTACCACTTCGATCTTTAAGGTTTGCGCCACCTTGAATTCCTCCAAGCCGCTCCGCTCCCCGCGCCCCCGGCTCCGGCCTTTTTTGCAACCCGGCACCCTTCGGAAAAACAGTCCTTGCTGTTCTGCTTCCAATTTTAGAGGTATAATGAAACCAGGTCAAGAAAAAGCCGAAAGGAGGGTGGGCACGTGGCCGATTTGCGCGTTGGTACCAGCGGCTACAACTACCCGCACTGGAGGGGGGCCTTCTACCCAAAGGAAATTCCCGGCCGCCGGTGGTTGAACTTCTACGCCGCCCATTTCAACACGGTAGAGCTGAACGTTACCTTTTACCGCCTCCCCCTGGCCAAGACCTTCGCCAGCTGGTATGACAGCACCCCTCCAGATTTCCGGTTTGCCGTCAAAGGAAGCAGGATGATCACCCACATAAAACGCCTGAGGGATGTCGCAGAACCCCTTGCCGCCTTCTTCGGCCGGGCAGAAAAACTCCAGGAAAAACTCGCGGTGGTCCTCTGGCAGCTGCCCCCGGGCCTTCGGGGGGACCCCGGGCTCCTCGCCGAATTCTGCAGGTTGGTACAGGGCAACGATACCGCGCGCGCCGCACGGCACGCCTTTGAATTCCGCCACAATTCCTGGTTCTCCCCTGAGGTTTACGAAATCCTGCACCAAAACAACTTCGGCCTCTGCATTGCGGACTCCCCCAGGTGGCCGCAGACCCTTGAGGTGACTGCAGACTTCGTCTACCTGCGGTTTCACGGAAGCGAGAAGGTTTATACTTCGTGCTACACAAAGGAAGAACTGGAACGCTGGGCCAAAAGAATCCGGGAGTGGCTGGAGAGCGGCAGGGATGTTTACGCCTACTTCAACAACGATGCCGGAGGCTGGGCGGTGGCCAACGCCCGGGACCTGATCTCCCTGACCCGGGCCCGGCAGGAAGCATAATCCCCCGGCCGATCCTCAGCTCAAATTTCGATTGCTTTTTCCTTTTTTATGTTTTATAATTTATTTATCTAGATATTTAGATACTTTTATTAATTTCAACCTTTATCAAATCTTATCGAAACTTTCTTTTCTCAATCCAGCTTATCCAGAAAAGGGGATGATCATGCGGAAAATCGCAGAAGCATTCCGCGCCTTAGGAGACGAAACCAGGCTGCGAATCCTGGCGCTCCTCATCCATGCAGAGCTATGTGTATGCGAAATCGAACTGATCCTCAATCTTCCCCAGCCCCGGGTTTCCCACCACCTGGGCATTTTAAAAGACGCCGGACTGATTGCCGACCGCCGGAACGGCCAGATGGTCTTTTACCACCTCGTTCCTTCCCACCCCCTCTGGGCACATGCAGGAGCCGGAATTAAGCAACTTCTGGATGAGTTCGTTGCGCCCGAGGACATTGTACGCCTTAAGCACTGCCTCCAGCACCGACGGGAGGGAAAAGAGCACCTGGCCAAACTCCGCCACGCGTGGTCCAAGGCCGAGATTCGCCTTTATTAAGCTCAATTTTCTCTTAGGATTTTGCTTTTTGGGATTTGTACTTCAGGAGAGGAGGTTTTTAAATGGAGGTTTACCTGAACAACGCGGCAACATCCTGGCCCAAGCCCGAGTGCGTTTACGAAGCAGTGAATAATTTCCTGCGCCGCTTCGGGGCAAGCCAGGGGCGCGGGGTTTTCCGGCGCAGCCAGGAGGCCACCAGGATCATCGAGGACTGCCGTGACGCCCTGGCCCGCCTGTTCAACGTTAAAGATCCTTCACGGCTTGTTTTTACAAAAAACTGCTCCGAGGCCCTGAACCTGGCAATCAAAGGTTTTCTGCGCCCCGGCGACCACGTGATCACCAGCAGCATGGAGCACAACTCGGTCTGGCGCCCCCTGAAAACCCTTGAAAAGAAAGGAACCATTTCTCTTTCAGAGGTCATGTGCAACCCACATGGAGAGATCGATCTCTCTGATGTAAAGCGGGCCTTCCGGCCCGAAACAAGGCTGCTGGTTTTTACGCACGCCTCCAACGTAACGGGAACCCTTTTCCCCCTGGCCGAGCTGGCGGAACTCGCCCATGCCCACAGCTCCAGGCTGCTCGTAGATGCCGCCCAAACTGCCGGAGTTTTTCCCATCGATGTGGCCGAACTTGGCATCGACCTTCTGGCGTGCAGCGGCCACAAGGGACTGCTGGGGCCCCAGGGAACCGGCGCCCTCTATATTGCCCCTGGCCTGGAGCTGGAACCCCTGCTGGAGGGGGGAACCGGGAGCAACTCCCTCTTCCCCTTCCAACCTGAAACACTTCCCGACCGCTTTGAAACCGGCATCCCCAACGGCCCCGGCCTGGCAGGCCTCGGGGCGGCGGTGGAATTTCTTTTAAAGACAGGGGTTGCGGCAATCCGAGAAAAGGAACATCAATTGACGGCCCTTTTACTGGAAAAGCTGGGGCAAATTCCCGGGGTCGTCCTCTATGGGCCCCGGGATCCCGACCGCCAGGTGGCGGTAGTTTCCTTCAACATTCAAGATGTCAACCCTGAAGAGGTGGGTGCGGTACTGGATGAGATTTACAATATCATGGTCCGGACGGGGCTGCACTGCGCGCCCCGCGCCCACAGGACCATCGGCACCCTGGAGACGGGAACGGTGCGCGTCAGCCCCGGCTACTTTAATACAGTCGCAGATATCGAGTACTTCCTGGAGGCAATCCGGGAAATCGCCCGGAAAGCAGCCCCCGGCCCCTCCCACCCCGTTCGTCCAGGAAAAGAGGGCGCCGCAGCAGTTGGAGAATTCGTAAAAGGCTACCAGATTATCCAGGCCGCCCCCTGCTACGCCGATGCCAGGAAGATCAGGGTGATCGCCTCCCTGACAGATGATGTTGAAACGCTTTTCCCCTATTTAAACGCCGTGCTCAGAGGGAGCTATCACGAAGCAGGAAAGTCGTTTACCTTCTCTTACGAAGGCCGGCCTGTGGTTCTCCAGCCCCGACAGATTATCCTGGGCAAGACCGAAAACATCGCTAAGGCAAACGAGATCCTGGAGAATGTGGTCAAAATGCTGAACAGAGTAGCCGCAGCCAGAGATAGAATTACTCCCACTACAGAACCTCAAACCCAACTGAGCCCCTTCATGCTCTACAAACACCTCCCCCGCACCAACTGCAGGGAGTGCGGGGAGCTAACCTGCCTCGCCTTCGCAACTGGGGTCATCCAGGGGCGCTACGAAGCAGAGCAGTGCCCGTTCTTGAAAGAGCCGGCTTACGCGCAGCAAAAGCAGGCAATTGAGAAACTCCTGGCCGAATACCTGGAGGGCCTCTTGCCTGCCGGGGAGGAGCTGCTCAGATGAAAAAGGTTTTCATCGTCCTGGAACCCCAGGAAATCCTCAGGCTGCAGGGGATCCTGATGGAGCACGATGCAGAAGAGGCGTGGAATTTTCTCCAGTTCACGCTCTGGCCCAAGATTAAAAAAGAGATCAGTTGTTTAGACGGAAAAAAGTAAAGGAGGGATAAAATGTCGAGGTGTCTAAAGTGCGGCCTTTTCTCGACCCTGAACAGTGAGTGCTTCTGGTTTAAAAAGAAGTTCTCCAGGCAGGACCTCGCGGCAAGCGGTGAATGCCCATACTTTACAGAAATTCTTTACGAAGACGGTGTTCCCCTCACTCCTTACCAGCATTTCCTGCTTAAAAAACAGGACCTGGAGAGCAAGAAAATGCAGGGTCCGGTGTAAACGGGTGTTTTCCAGCCTGGCCTGGAACCGGATTGCTCTGAAGCTAGAACACTCTGGAAAGACCTTTCTTTTGAAGAAGATAGGCGCTTCCCAGAAATAATGCCGTAAAGGCGACAAGAGCCGTCATGTCAAACTGCGGTCCAATCTGGGGCTGCTCCCCGAACGCAAGGCGGATTAAATCCATGGTATATGTAAGAGGCGAAAAAAGGGCAATGGAGCGGCCCCAGGCCGGCATTTGCTCGAGAGGAACAAAGACCCCACTCACAAAGAGCAGCGGAAACCGGACCAGTGTAGCCAGCATCATCACGTTCGACGGCATGTCCGTCGGAAGGGCTGCGAGCAAGGCACCAAGCGAGGCAAAACAGTAAACCGCCAGAAACAAAGTAACAAGAAAAACAGCCGGTTCAAAAAGCAGCGCTCCAAAAACAAGAACTCCCAGCGCCAGGGGAACCAGGGAAATAACCAGGCCGTAGAGAAAGCCGGCCCAGACATCACCCAGGACAATGTGCCACAGGGAGACAGGGGTGGTCAGCAGGCGCTCGTAAGTTTTAGCCTGCCTTTCCCAGGGGGCAATCAGCGGTCCCACCGAAGAGGCCGCAAACAAAACCGTCATCCCAATCAGCCCGGGAACCATGCTGGCGGCAGGCAGGTTGCGGCCCACCGCAAAGGCGAGAAACATAAAAACCGGGAAAAGAAGGCCGAAGATCAACACCGGCGGCTTGAGATAATAGATCTTCGCATTTTTTTTAGCAATCGCAAGGGAAAGCATCCAGTGTTCAATGAGGGTTAACTTGCCAGAGGATTTTTCAGCAGACACTTTCGCTCCTTCCTCTCTTTATTGCTGATCCGTCAGGTGTAGAAAAACATCTTCCAGGGTTGGTCCCTGGGTGTGCAGGGAAAGGATCTTTAAGTTTTCCCGCCTGGCCAGTTCGGCAACCGCCAATACAACATCCCCCGGGTGATCGGTGTAGAGGATAAACCTGTCACCCGACTTCTTCACCTGATTTACACCCTTAAGAGCGGCGAGGAGTTGTGATTCAACCACCTGTGGATGAAAAGCCACCACAACCGACTGAAGGCGCTGCAGCATACATTTCAGTTTTTCCGGCCGGTCCACAGCCACCAGTTTTCCCTGATTAATGATGGCAACCCGGTCGCAGAGTTGGCCGGCTTCCTCGATGTTGTGGGTGGTCAGGAAAACGGTTTTTCCCCTCTCATTAAATTTCTTAATCAGATCCCTGATCAGGTGGGTGCTTTGAACATCAAGCCCTGAGGTAGGTTCATCTAAAATAAGAACTTCCGGATCGCTCATCAGCGCCATGCCAAGCAGCAGCCGCTGCTTCATCCCCTTGGAAAAGCCCCTGGCTTTAAAGTGCCGCTTTTCCTTTAATCCGAAGATCTCGAGAAGTTCATCTGCCCGCTTCGCACGCATCTTTTTAGGGACTCCATAAAGTTCTCCGATAAACAAAAGATTGTCCCAGGCGGATAAATCAACATAGACATTGGCCAGTTCCGGCACCACACCCATCATCCGCTTTGCATGATACGGCTGCTTTTTCAAGTGATAGCCCATGATTAAAACTTCTCCCTGATCCGGCTCAACGATCCCCGTCAGGATTCGCTGGGTGGTAGTTTTTCCGGCTCCGTTTGGACCCAAAAAACCGAATACTTCTCCGGCCGCTACCGAGAAAGTAACCCCGGCAACGGCCTGAACATTTCCATATTTTTTAAACAGGTTCCTTGCCTGGATTGCTTCGAAGTTCACTTACTTTCAACTCCCCTGGCTTAACAGCGCGAAACTTTGCGCTGCTTACTCGCTGCTCAAATTTTCCTTTTCCGCCTCTTGTGCAAGGCACCGATTAAATTCAAGGAGAAAACCCTCTAAAGATTTCTTTTTCTGTTGAATCGTCAAGGCCCATGTCCGGAGATAACTGTCTCCCTCCGGAGTCAGCGAGTAAATCTTGCGCGCCGGCCCCCCACTTCCCGGCTCCAGGCGCGACTCCACCATCCCATTCTCCTCTAAATGCCGCAGGTGGCGGTAAATCACGCCAGGATCCGGCACTCCTTCCAGAAACGATAAGGTGCTCAACCTCTCCGCAAGTTCATACCCATGCGACGGTTTTTTCTTCAAAAGCAGCAGGAGCGACGGGATTGTCAGGCTCCCGCGTTTCAGGTGCTGGTCCGAACAGTTGCAGCCATCTCCAGCAATTCCGCACATTGCATGTCCCTCCTATGGTAGACTTATCACTACTGACATATTATCATTATATTACATTTTGTCAATAGTCTGGTAAGTTTTTTGATTATAAAGCCGCATCCCCACCAAGGCGATTAAAGCCTCAGTAGATGTTCTTTCCCGGGCCCGGCGTGCGAGAGACTATGGGCTGAAAATCGAAAATGTTCAGCCTGATCCTAGGGTGATCGTCGCCGGAAGGATAAGATGGTCGGTCTTTTGCGGAGAGGCATCGCCCAGCTTTTCAGGGCGAACGGATTTTCCCTTTATGAGGAGGCGTGCGGCTGAGGGGTCCAGGCTAACTGGAGGTGGAAGGCGAAGGCGGCCTCACCCTGGCAAGCAGCGGCTGTTCGCCAGATAGTATTTTTAAAACACGGGCTACCTGGATTAAAGGATGCTCTTCCTGCAATTCTTAACAGCCTCCCGTAAAGCACGTATCATGCCTTTGGTTTTTTCCACCCAGAGCCAAAAATATAAAAGCAGGCTTAGCCATATTTAACATATAACCGGTCTTTCTTCTCAATAATCTCACTTTACCATGTTCTTGCGAAGAAATAGATAGTGTTGTCAGAATCTTCATCGGTAAAATAGATTCTCCCTTTCCGATCCCAGGCGGGGCAGTAAGCATTCAGTGGAGTTGAACTGTACCGCAGGTAAGTCAGAGGTGCTACCTCTGATGGTAACAGGGAGCAGGATTTTTTTATTCTGTGTCGAATTAATCTTCTGAAGTAATGGCACGAAGCCGTTCGAAGTTTAGGAAGTTTAAGAAACAAGGGGTAATTTGATTTGTAATGATCAGGCCACGAAGGTCTGTTGCCTTGCCGAAGCAGGGCAGATCCTTCGTGGCTTTTATTTATGCTGGCGAACTGGAGGTGGCTTCCGGGACAGCAGTGTTAATTCTGGGACTGAGTTTGGAAGTGGAGGTTGGTCTGCTATCCTGCAGAAGGGCAGAATTTCCGGGAAACTTTTATTTTTAGCTGTGATTAGGGGAAAAACCAGGTAATTCACTGGTAAAGTGGGAGGAGGTTAAATTAATGAAACGTGCCATAACCTTTTGTTTATTACTTGTTTTTGTTCTGGTGACATTGCTGGCTGGATGTACCGCACCAACCAGTTCCCCAGAAGCAAAAGAGAAAATGTTGCGAATTGCTACCGGCAAGGATGACTACACCAATAGTTGGGGCGGGAAGGCCGTTTTGTGCAGTGAAGGTCTGGTAATGTTTGATTCCAACATGAAGATTAAACCTTTACTTGCTGAATCCTGGAAAGTTGAAGACGGAAAAATCTATACCTTTCAACTCAGAAAAGGAATTAAGTTTCATGATGGCACACCTTTTAATGCCCAGGCAGTAAAGAATGCGTTCGAAACTTACCTTAAGAAATCGGTAATAAGGGACGGAATTGAAGTCATTGAAACCCCGGACGATTATACCGTGAAGTTCATCCTGAAGAAACCGAATCCAATCTTTCTCTCGAATTTAGCAGTCTATGAAGAAATTCTCAGCCCCGCTGCCGTGAAAAAAGCATTGGAGGAAGGAGTTAGCGAAGAGCTGATTCCCCAGCGGGTGTTTGTCGGTACCGGCCCCTTCAAGTTTAGTAAATGGACGAAAGGCCAGGAAGTTGTCTTTGTGAAAAACGAAGATTACTGGCAGGGCAAGGTTAAACTGGACAGGATAGTTTTTAAAATCATTCCCGATCCCCATACCCGCGTAATTTCGCTGGAAGCCGGAGAAGTGGATTTAATCGGCAACGACCCCTTCAGCTTAATACCGCCACAGGAAGTTTTAAGGCTCCAGAATAATCCAGAAATTAGGCTTTACCACAGAGCTGCAGCGACAACTTACGGTCTGGATTGGTTTTCCTTTAACACCGGGAGAGACCCCTTCAATGACCTGCAGTTGAGGAAAGCCGTAAAATATGCGGTTAATGTGCATAAAATCGTTAAAGCAATTTTTGGGAATGAAGAACCCGTTGCAAAAGGTCCCTTCCCCGAGTCTTCAAAGTTTGCCAGACCCGACCTCAGGTCCCCTGAATATAATCCGGACCTGGCAAAAAGGCTCTTAGCTCAAGCGGGATGGTCTGATACCGATAATGACGGCATCGTCGAGCGAAACGGCAAACCCTTCAAAATTACTTTAGCGATTGGCACCAGAGAGCCGGCCTGGAACATTATTGCCGAGATGATTCAGGCCCAGCTGAAAAAAGTGGGGATTGCCTTGGAGATAGAGACTTACGAGGATCAGGCGTTAAGAGAAAAGTGGAAGAAAGGCGAATTTGATTTGATTGCTCAAACAAGCATCGGCTCGCCTCATGACGACCCCCAGTGGCATTTTGAAACATACTACTCTACGCATGGTAGTTTTGGATATCCTCCTGTTATTAGAGACGAAGAGCTTGATAAGTACATTGGCGAGTTAAAAATGGCTGCAGGTGAGAAGCGGATCCAAAAATACCACGCAATTCAAAAGAGAATCGAGGAATTAGTTCCTGGGGTTTATCTCTATCACGAGCCAATGTTCGCTGCTGCTGCAAAAAAGCTGAAAAACTTCGAAATCAGCCCGCCGTTGCCATGGCACCGGTACCAGGTTTTATGGAAAGTGGACATCGAAGAATAATCAAACTTTCTTGATAACGAGGAGGGGATATTGATGAATTTTATAATGTATCGGGATACCACCCATTTGGTGGTGCAGGGTCACGAGGGATGGATTGATGTTGCGGGGACGCATTACCACGCCGGTCACCCTGTAGAGGTGCTTTTAAAGTGGGGGCACAATATGAAGCCTGATGGACTGTGTCAAAAAGAAAGGCTGACTGCCTACGTTTTCGATCCTGAGGGGAACCGGAAGGAATTAAGTATCAATGAACATGATGGAGAATCCTATGCTGTTTCGTTTATCCCGGAACAGGAGGGCTTTTACCAGGTTGTTGTAGAACAGAGTGGGATTGTGACGGTTACGGCAGACGGCAAACACCTGCTTTTGCCAAAGAAGGACTGCGACAACCCGCTGGAATCATCGGCCTTTACCCAGTTTGCGAGGGCGATATTGCCTGTGGGCCATGATTTAGAAGGCGAAGTGGAACGCGTGGGAAACGCTCTGGAACTGGTGCCGCTTCGGTGGAAAACGTGGAAAGCCGGGGATGTTATAAACTTAGAGGTTCTTTACCAGGAAAAGCCCGTAGCTGGAGCCACAGTTAACCTTATATCTGCTGATTTACTTGGTGCTGGTGGGCCTTTAGCAAAAGAAACTGGGGAGGACGGTTATGTAAGTTTTCCTTTACAACAGCCGGGGAATTACCTGCTTTTGGTCCGGCATGTGGACTATACTGAACGTAAAGAAGGCTATTACGACCAGCGCCGTTTGACAGCTACCTTACCGTTAATTGTAATTCGATGAACTAGGAGGTATTGCCGTGCTTAAGGAAAAGTTGCTCAATTTTGAGCCACCGGTAGATGGAAACCCTCTGGTAGAAATGGCCAGGGGGTATCAGGAGTCTTTACTTCTGCACCAGGCTTTTAAAACAGGGGTATTTGACGCTCTGGCTGATGGGCCAAAAAACGCTGAAACAGTAGCTCGGGAAATTGGAGGTGTTCCCGAACGCGTTGTTTTGCTGTTAGATGCGCTGGCGGCTCTGGAGCTTATTGAGAAAAGAGGGGATACTTATATCAATTCCGAAGTTGCCCAAACATTTCTTTCCTCCCGAAGCAAATTTTATCAGGGTGATCTGCTTGATCTTCAGCTTTCTCCCGAACGGCGCCGCCAGTGGGAAAGAATTGCCGATTGGTTAAAAGGAGAAGAAATAAGGTACTGGAATCATCGTGAAACATTTAACCCTTCCTTTGTCCGGGCCATGGCGCAGGCCGCGCTGGGGCATAAAGGATTTAAAGAAACCATTTTAGCAATTGCCAACCATAGCTGCTTTCAGTCAGCGGAGCGACTTTTGGACCTGGGTGGAGGGCACGGCCTCTACGCTATTGCCTTGAAGCAACTTAAGCCAGAATTGGAAGTAATAGTCTTCGACCTTCCTCAGGTAGAACAGGTAACTCAGGAGTATTCCCGCCATTACAATGCAGAGGTTGTCTTCATGGCAGGTGATTTTCATGAAAACGAATTGCCTGCAGAGCAGGACATCGTTCTGGCCTTTGATATTTTCTATCCTTCGCAAACAGAGAAAGTTTTGAGAAAGGTCTACCGGTCACTGAAGCCGGGTGGCTACCTCTTTACCAAGCACTGGTTCCTGGATAACACCCGAACCAGCCCGAAGCGGGCAGCTCTTTTTGCCCTGCAATTGAGGCTCGCCAATCCAACGTCCTATGTTTACAGTTTGCAAGAAATGGAGGAAATGCTTGTCAAGATAGGTTATCAAATCGAAGGCTCTACTCCTGTTGGGGATTCAGCATCTACGTTGCTCACAGCAAGGAAAGGTGAGGAAACGGATGCGTAAGGTTCTAAAAAGTATTGGCTTAATATGCTGTTTGATCGCCATCAGTGTTGTTATTTTCGGGTGTACCGGTCAAAAAGAAGAAGTTAAAAATGAATTAAGAATTGCTTTACCTGAGGATGTCAGGGGGTTTGATCCTTCAACCAGCGGGTATACATCCGGTATTTGGGATATTTATTCCCTGCTCTATGACAGGTTGGTCATTGAAGACCGGAATAAAAAGATTGTGCCTCAATTAGCCAAATCTTGGGAAGTATCTGATGACGGATTGGTGTGGACATTTTATTTAAGAGAAGGTGTAGAGTTCAGTAACGGAGCAAAATTTAATGCAGATGCCGTAAAAGCTTCTTTTGAATTTCTTAAAGAAAAAAGCATTTGCCCTGTTCCTCTTACGAAAAAGATAAAATCCATTGAGGTGGTGAATGATTATACCGTTAAATTTGTTTTAACCAGGCCGCATGCCCCATTTTTGGCTGATTTGACCGATATGAGATACCCCATTTTAGTTTTAGATAACGGGCGACCCGTTGGGACAGGGCCATACGTTTTAAAGGATTGGGTTAAAGGGAAAGAAATAGTCTTGGTAAAGAATAAAAAATACTGGAAAGGTATACCGAAAATTGACCGAATAGTGTTTAAGATTATTCCTGACCCCCATACACGGTTATTAGCTTTAGAGGCAGGAGAGGTTGACTTGATTACCTACTACGGTTCACCAAATTTTAAGGAAGAACTTCAAAGATTGCAAAATAATCCAAATGTTACCGTAGATGCAATTCACAACTGGAAAGTAGGATACCATCTCGTGTTTAACTATAAGAAGGGGCCGTTTAGTGATGTAAGAGTAAGAAAAGCCATCTCTCATGCTATTGATGCCCAAAAAGTGAAAGAAAATATCGTAGGTAAATATGGCATTGTCGGTGTGGCGCACTTGTCTCCGCTTTCTCCTTTCGCAAAGCCCGGCATTGAAGGCTACGCCTATGATTTGGAAAAGGCAAAAAACTACCTGGCAGAGGCCGGATGGAAAGATAGTAATAACGATGGGGTTCTTGATAAAGACAGTGAACCTCTCCATGTTAAATTGGTAATAACAAAGGATGATATAGCAGCAATTGCGGAAATGATACAAAATCAACTGCAAAAAGTTGGAGCAAAGGTTGAAATACAGGTTCTTGAGCGGGGAGCACAGCAAACGGCTATAGAAAAAGGAAATTTTGATCTTGCCCTTTTCACGCGGCAATATTGCTCGGGTGCTGATCCTCACCTGCATTTTAGGCAGATTTATCGTTCGGGTGTGGATGAAAGGTATGAATATATATTCAAAAACGATAAGTTGGATAATTTAATAGACAAGTTGTATACCGTATTAGAACCTCGAGAGCGTGTAAAGGTTTACCAGAAGATTCAAGAAATACTTTTGGAGAATGCGGCGGCAGTCTACTTGTTTTATGAAGATCACGTGACCCTTTACAATAAGCGGTTAAAGAACTTCGACCCTTTTTCAGGTGAGCTTAATACGCTGTGGCAGGCGTATTTGCAAAAGTAATCACACCATGAACAAGACTTAACTTTTCCCGCCAGGCTTAAGGACGGGCTTCGGGCGGGGAAACGCGAAACTTTCAAATCAGGGAGCCCACAATGTTTAGGTTCGAGGAGGGAAGCTCATGAAGAGGTTTCTAGTATTTTCTTGTTTGATAACTGTCGTTTTGTTGGCAGGTTGTGGAAAAACAACGGGTTCAAGAAAAGAACCTGCGAAGCAGGAGATAACGGTAGTTTCGGGAAAAATGTTTGACACCGGGATTCACCCAGGGGGATGGGGTGGATGCTGTTCCGGTGCACCTCACTGCCTTATATATGAGGGACTATTGATCTTCGATGTCGATGGGAAGAAGATACCCTGCCTGGCGGAATCCTGGGAAATGTCTGATGATGGCAGGCAATGGACCTTCCACCTGAGAAGGGGTATCAAGTTTCACGATGGAACCGACTTCGATTGCGAAGACGTGAAATTCACCTGCGAGTGGAATTCAAAGTACGGCTCCAAGGAATGGTGGCGCGGTTTCAACAGGGTTGAATGCCTGGACAAATATACGGTGAAGCTTATCTTTGATATACCAAGGTTTACTTTGGATTCAGAACTTGCGTTGACTGAAAACTACATCATGAGCAGTACTACGCCGCTCGACGATAAAGGAAAGGTACTAAAAGCGATAGGTACTGGGCCCTTCAAACTCGTATCTTGGTCAAAGGAGCGAGCGGAGCTTGAGAGGAACGACGATTACTGGGGCAAAAAACCGCGACTCGAGAAGGTAGTTGTAGTGGCAATCACCGATCCGCAAACAACGGTCCTGGCGCTGGAAGCAGGAGAGATTGATGCTATACAATGCTCCAACCTGATTTCAGAGATACCGAGGCTAAAATCCGTCTCCGGGCTCAAAATGTTAACCAAATTGGGTGTCGGTACATCAATACTCTACATGGGCACGAAGAACGAGCCCTTTGATGATCTTCGGGTTAGGAAGGCCTTGAATTACGCGATTAACAAGGACGCCATAGTAGACAACCTTCTGTACGGTTGCGCTATAAAGGCAGAGTACATGTTCTCTCCCGGGTTTGGTATATATGTCAATAAAGGCGCCAAGAACCCCGAATATAACCCGGACATGGCAAAGCAACTTCTGGCAGATGCGGGATGGGTAGATTCCAACGGCGACGGCACTTTGGACAAGGATGGAAAACCTCTCAGTCTCACTCTTACTTATTCCACGGACTCAGCTGATTATCCATCCGTTGCCGAGTATCTTCAGCATGAGTTGGGAAAGTTGGGAATTAAATTGAGGATCAATGTCGTGGAATATGCCAAAATGAGACAAATCTTGGAGTCAGGAAATTTTGACCTGATTCTTACTGGTCAATGGTATATACCCCACGATGAACCCTCAAACAACTACAGGGCATATTTCCATTCCACAAAAGGAACCTATCATTTCCTTATGGATCCTCAGGTTGATGCTCTGATAGACCAGCTTGACGCGACAGGAGATCGAGAGAAACGCTTGGACCTACATTACAGGCTACAGGAAGAAATCTTGAAGAGATACCCTGTGGTTTACCTCTATAACTATTACTCAGTTATCTTTGCGAAGGATTCGGTAAAAGGTCTTGAGGCACCCGTTCACAGCAGGCAGTATTGGAAGTCCCTAGCAGATGCTTACATTGAATAGTGAGTTGGGAGCAGTAATCGATGAGTATTGACACTTGGGCTATATTTTTCGGAGGGCAAGAAATGGACAAAATGTCCAGGGCTATCAAATCACTGCTGAGGCTCCCTGGCTGGAATTAAAGGAGCTTATCTCGAAAATCCTAAGTAACATTGTTACTAGCCTTAGTCCCCTTCCGCAAGGAAGGGGACTAAGGTCGGCTATCGCTAAAGCCGTGTTAGATGTTGCGAGAAATCGGGGGAGGTTTTCGTGCTTAAATACATTGCCAGGCGCCTGGTCTTGGTGATTGTTGTCGTCCTGGGCGTCACTATTATGACCTTTTCTATCATGCACCTGGCGCCGGGGGACCCCGCGGAAATGATCGCGATTGCCAGGTATGGAATGGAAGATTTGACCCGGGAAGACATTGAGCAGATAAGGAAGGCGGAAGGACTGGACGCCCCTGTTTATGTCCAATACGCCAGGTGGCTGAACCACGTGGTAAGAGGCGATTTTGGGCGCTCTTTAATCACCGGGGAACCAGTGCTGGAAGAGATCTTAATCCGCTTTCCGGCCACATTAAAACTTGCCTTAGCCGCGATGATCGTTTCTTTGCTTATTGCCATACCTCTCGGAATTGTTTCCGCGGTAAAGCAATATTCGTTGACTGATTATTTGAGTATGACCGGGGCATTAATAGGAGTTTGCATGCCCAATTTTTGGCTCGGTCTTTTGCTTATCCTCTTGTTTTCGGTATATCTTGGCCTGTTTCCGGTTTGCGGTTACGGAGGTTTGAAGCACATAGTTTTACCCGCCTTGACTTTAGGAAGTGGGATGGCTGCCATTACCACCAGGCTGACGAGATCGAGCATGCTTGAGGTTCTAAAGCAGGATTACATTACTACTGCCAGGGCCAAGGGTTTAAGTGAAAAGAGCATTATTACCAGACATGCCCTTAAAAATGCCTTTATTCCCGTGATCACCGTCATTGGCCTGCAGTTTGGCCACTTGCTCGAGGGAACCGTAATTATCGAAACCATCTTTGCCTGGCCAGGCATCGGAAAACTTTTGGTAGATTCCATCTTTGCCCGTGACTTCGCTTTAATCCAGGGCTGTGTCTTATTTTTCGCGGTGGTCTTTGTAATAGTCAATCTACTGGTAGATATTTCTTACGTTTACCTGGATCCCAAGATCAGGTATGAAAAGGAGGGGTAGCCGTGAACGGAGTCGTGGTAAAAGCACAGCCGCGTATCTACTCTTTAGCCCGGCTTAGCAGAAATAGAACAGCGGCAATTGGCCTGATTATCGTCTTGTTTCTGGTGTTTGTGGCTGTTTTTGCCCCTGTTCTGGCCCCCCACCACCCTTATGAACAGAACTTAGAAAAAGCCCTGCTTCCTCCATGTCGGGAGTATCCATTTGGGACAGACGACCTGGGCCGCTGTGTTTTTAGCAGGATTGTCTTTGGAACAAGAATTTCACTGCAGATCGGGGTCACGGTCACTGCGATCACAGCTTCCATCGGTGTGCTCATGGGCTTAATAGCCGGGTACTACGGCAGGCTGGTGGATGAAATAATTATGCGGCTGGTAGACATTTTGCTGGCCTTTCCCGGTCTAGTGCTTGCCCTGGCAATTGCCGGTCTTTTGGGACCCGGTTTGTTTAACGTTATGCTTGCCCTGGCAGTGGTCGGCTGGATGGGCTACGCGCGCGTAGTCCGGGGTGCCGTCCTTGCGGTAAAGGAAAAAGAATTTATTGAATCGGCAAAAGCCATTGGCGCCAAAGATCTCTATATCTTGCTCCGGCATATTTTGCCGAACGTGAGTGCGCCGGTTATTGTGATGGCCACGTTAGGTATTGGTTACGTGATACTGGCTGCTGCCGGTTTGAGCTTTCTGGGGTTAGGAGCGCAGCCGCCTACCCCGGTTTGGGGGGCAATGCTAAACAGCGGCAAAGCATTTATGCGCACCGCTCCCCACCTGACCATATTCCCCGGTCTGGCCATAATGATTACGGTGATGGCCTTTAATTTCCTGGGAGACGGCCTGCGGGATCTCCTTGACCCTAGATTGAAGGAAAGGAAAATCGAATAGGAGGGAAGATTTGTGGCCTGCCTGCTCAGTATTCGGAACTTGAGGACAGTCTTTCATACAGAAGAAGGATTGGTAAAAGCTGCTGATGACATAAACTTGGACATTGCCGAAGGAAGAACAGTTGGCTTAATTGGTGAAACAGGCTGCGGTAAATCGGTGCTCGGCCTTTCCATCTTAAGGCTTTTGCCACGCAATGCCAGCATCGAGGGAAAGATTTATTATAAGGGGCAAGATATCCTGCAATTGAGCGAAGAACAAATGCGCCGGTTGAGGGGTAAAGAAATAGCCTTAATACCTCAGAGTCCCTCTACTTCACTTAACCCGGTTTTAAAGATCGGCGTCCAGATTACTGAAGCCCTGCAACTACACCGAAAACTGACACGAGAAAAAGCAGAAGGGGTAGCCGTGGAACTGCTGCGATTCCTCAATCTACCGGAACCTGAAAATAAAGTAAAAGAATATCCACACCAGCTCAGTGGCGGGATGAAGCAAAGAGTTTTGGCTGCCATCGGCATCGCCGGGGAGCCTTCACTGCTTATTGCTGATGAGCCAACAAAAGGCCTGGATGCCATAATCAGGATGCAGGTTATAGAGGTTTTACGCCATCTAACAAAAAAGACAGGAGCAACAATGCTGCTGATTACCCACGACTTGAAAGTAGCGGCCAGCCTTTGTGACGAGATAGCAGTAATGTACGCCGGGGAGATCGTGGAACACGGACCGGCAGAACAGGTGCTAAAGCATCCAGGGCACCCTTATACGAAGGGTCTGCTGGCTTCGCTACCTGACAATGGGTTGAAGCCTATCCCGGGTTCCAGCCCGAGCTTAGTAAATCTACCTGCCGGGTGTAAGTTTCACCCACGCTGTGCCAGAGTCAGGAATGTATGTGCAGAAAAGCGGCCGCCTTTAATCAAAACAAACGGGTATCTGGTGAGGTGCATGTTTGTTGATCAGGGTCGAGAATCTCAAGAAAGTTTTCGCAACAGGGGTCTTCAGAAAGAGGCTGGTTAATGCAGTTGATGACGTATCTTTTACTATTTCCCCCGGAGAGACTCTCGGGCTGGTGGGTGAAAGCGGCTGCGGCAAATCCACCCTCGCCAGGGTCATCCTGGGGCTGATCCCACCTTCAGGTGGCAGAATCTTTTTCCATGGTCAGGAGATTACTACAGCGAGCTCAGCAGAACTAAAAAAAGTCCGCAAAAAAATGCAGATAATTTTCCAGCATCCGGAATCAGCATTAAACCCCAGGATGAAGATATACGACAGCCTGGTAGAGCCGATGCGGATCCAGCATCTTGTAAATAACCACAGGGAAGAAAAAAAGAAAGCCAGCGAGCTAATTGAACTGGTAGGTCTTCACAAGGAGCACTTGAGCCGCTATCCCCACGAACTGAGCGGGGGACAAATTCAAAGGGTCGTTTTGGCCCGCATATTGTCCCTGCAGCCGGAATTTATCGTCGCCGATGAACCTACCTCGATGCTGGATGTCTCTGTCCAGGCACAGGTGCTTAACCTTTTCAAGGAGATTCAGAAAAAGTTTAACATCGCCTACCTGTTTATCTCCCATGACCTTGAGGTAATCCGTTGGATGAGTGATCGGGTTGCTGTCATGTATGCTGGAGGCATTGTTGAAATAGGACCGGTAGAAAAAGTTTGCGAGAACCCGCAACACCCTTATACATCAATGTTGGTGAGTGCCTTTTTTGCTTCTGAAAATGATGTATCCAAATTTGCCAGGGTAACAGATTTCAAGGTTGCTAGATACTTATCTGGCTGTAAATTTTATTCTCACTGCTCAAAGGCAAGCAACATCTGCAAGAAAAGGCCTGACTTAAAAGGAGTGGAAAAGAATCATTTTGTGGCCTGCTGGCAGGTTTAAGCCTGCTTTTTCGAATGCCACGGGATTAAAACCGGCGTTTGATTGTCCTTATCTCAGCTTCGTGTTCCCCATACATTTCCAGCAGCGATTTGCTGACTTCGGTTAATTCTTTAAACCCGGCCTTCATTTCCCGGGATAAGTGGGCTACCTGGTGAGTGAGGCTATCAATATCGGCCTTGTGGACTTCGCTGGCGTGTATTAATGCCCGGATTAGCTGGGTGTTTTCTGATTGCTGTGCTTCGATTCTATCAAGGCGTGAGCTTATTTCGGATTGCTGGGTTTCGATTCTGTCGAGGCGGGAGTCCATTTCAGATTGCCGGGTTTCGATTCCGTCGAGGCGGGAATTCATTTCGGATTGTTGTGCTTCGATTCTGTCAAGGCGGGAACTCATTTCTGATTGCTGGGTTTCGATTCTGTCGAGGCGGGAGCTCATTTCGAGCTGCCGGGTTTCGATTTTGTCAAGGCGTTGATTGGTTTTGGTTTGGTTCGTTTCGATCTTGTCAAAGCGTTGACTGGTTTGTTGCTTAAATTCAGTCAGTTCGCCTTGAAGATTATCTAACTTTCCCAAAATTTCTTTCAACATTTTTTCCATATCAATCATCCTTTCATGCTCTGTGAAGGAACTCTTTTATTATTCGCCGTTCAATCCTGATTACCTTTTTCCGGAAAGTATATTTCTGGAGGAGATGTTGGCAGAACCTTCCGATGCTTCCCGGCCAGCGACACCAAAGTCATCCCATGGAAAAGCTTAGCGACTTTTCATATTTCCGCTTGAGATTCCCGGGGAAAACAAATGCATCAAAATGAACCATTAGTCAGGTGACGGCAAAACCGTGAAGCGGCCAGAGTTCGCGCGCGAGGCTGGAAAGACGCGCCCGGTAGCCGGCCTGATCCTCGCAGGCCGCCTGGAAAACGGGAAGAAGCCGGGGCCAGCGCCTGCGGAAAAGGGATTTTAAGTTCGCAACGGAGGTGGGGTAGAAGTTTAGGGGATCGTAATCCACCTCCCGCACTCCGGCGCGCCTGGCTTTTTCAAGAATGGTGGTAAGGTTTGCTTCGGTATCACCCAGGCCGGGCACGACCGGGGCAATAAAAATCCACGTCCAGATTCCTGCCTCCGCAAGCCGCGCCAGTGCTTCGAACCGGCGGTCCGGGGAGGGGGCGCGGGGCTCCAGGAACCGCGCGGCATCCCGGTCTGCCGTGGTGATGGTAAAACCCACCTCAACCTCCGGGATTTTTTTCAGCACGTCCAGAT